>NZ_JABXEO010000109.1:0-22392 GCF_013372585.1 Myxococcus sp. AM010 | reverse complement strand
GACTCGTCCTCCACTTCCTCCCGCCGTACTGCCCCCAGGGCAATCGCATCGAGCGGGTGTGGCTCGACCTGCATGCCAACGTCACCCGCAATCACCGCTGCCGCACCATGGACCAGCTCATGGTCCGCATGCATGCCTACCTCTCCGCTCGAAATGCCCAGCGCTCCGCCAGTCCATCCCTGCGACGAGTCGACCTCAGGCGCACATCCTGAGGCCGTTCGAGAATTACGATCCTTGGTTAGGCAGGACGACTCAGTTCTATCCTACTCTCTCAGGCTCAGCCCGCGGCCAATGACGTGTCCTCAAGAATGCCGGAGCCTGCACGCGATTCATCGGGGCTCTGTCCATGCGGTTTGGCTTCTTCGGAACGGATGGTAGGATCCGACTTTCCGGTCGAGTCAGAGGCGTATTCGTACGTTGTCACTCGCTGGCTCAAGGCGTGGTAAGTGATTGGAGGGAGCGCACGCGATGGCTAAGTCAGCACGCTTTCAGGTTGATCCTCGACTCGCGACCCTCCTGGGAGAGAGCTACCGCTCTTCGGAGCACGCGCTCAAGGAGCTAGTGGATAACGCCTGGGATGCGGATGCTCACGAGGTAGACATCCAGTTGCCAGCCCCGATGACCAACGACCCCATCGTCATTCGGGACGACGGAACTGGCATGACCGAGCAGGAGGTTCGAAGCGAGTACCTGAAGGTCGCCAGCGACCGGCGTTCTCGCAAAGGAGAGGAGACTCTGTCGCTCAAGCGGCGAATCAAAGGCCGGAAGGGAATCGGCAAGTTCGCTGGACTGATGGCTGCCTCCACCATGGTGATGGAGACCCAGGCACATGGAAAACGGACGGGCTTGGTCATCCGCAAGGAGGACCTCCTCGACTCCCGCCAAGACTTGGAAAAGATCGACCTCCCGCTCACGACTTCGGAATGTGATGAGCGGGATCACGGAACGACCATCACGCTCACGGATCTGAATCAGGCGCTGGCGTTTCCGACGGCCGAGAGGCTGCGGGAGCTGTTAGTGCTGGAGTACGGTCGTCGGTCGGACTTCACGATTCGGGTGAACGGTGAGGCGCTTGCCATCGAAGACATTCCCGGCGAGGCGTTCACGGAACGGGCTCAGTTGCAGGCCGAAGGGCCCGTGAAGCTCTCTCTGACATTCGCCGAAGGAAAGAGACCGCTCAAACACCCGGGTGTGGTCGTGCGCGTCGGCGGGAAGGTCGTCGGCAAGCCGATCTACTTCGGACTGGATGAAGACGAGGAAGTTCCCGGCAAGCTATTGAAGAAGGTCTACGGCGAGATTGAAGCCGACGGCCTTGCTGCGGACGTGACCCCCGACTGGGGCGCTATCATCGAGAACAGCACAGGGTTCAAGGCCGTGGAAACCTGGGCGCGGGAGCAACTAAAGGAGAAGCTCAATAAGGTTTTCGTTCGCCAGATGAGTCTCGCGAAAGCTCGACTTCAACAGGAGATTGATCGCCGTCTGGCCGGGCTGCCGGAGCATCGACGCAGGTTCGCGGAGGCCGCGCTTCAACGGGTGCTTACGAAATTCTACGGGGAGAGTGAGGAGCGTCGGGGCACTGTCATCAACGTCATGCTCGATGCCTTCGAGCGAGATGAGTACTGGGCGGTCATCCAGGCCATTGAAGTTGCGCGGCACCAGGGGGTCGCGACCTTTGCCGATGCACTGGGCCAGTTCGGGCTCGTGGACATGGCCGTCATCGGTCTCCAGACTCGGAGGCGCTTGGAGATCCTCGACCGCCTCGATGAGCTGATGACCCGGCCGGATACCCAGGAGAAGGAACTACACCAAGTCATCGAGCGCAACCTCTGGCTCCTAGAGGGCGACTTTACGCTGCTCTCCTCGAACCAGACCGTGGCGACCATCCTGAAGAAGTGGGCCGACAAAGAATTCACCGGCGATCGAGCCAAGAAGCGACCGGACCTGTTGCTTTGCGCCATGCTAACGGGCCGGCATCTCCTCATCGAGTTCAAGGAGCCCGGTCATTCGATTGACCGCGACGATGAGACTCAAGCCACCAAGTATCGGGACGACCTCCGTAGGCACTTCGACCCCCTCGAAGTGCTCGTCATCGGAGGCAGGGCCGCGACGAGTGTGGATGCTAACTGGCGTCCCCCGGGCCTGCACGTGAGGTCCTACGCCGCCGTCGTGAGCGCAGCGAGGGCTCGCCTCGGCTGGCTTCTGGACCAGCTCACGAACGACCAGCAGGCAGCGTGAGGCATCCTTGCTGCCTTAGTTTCGGCTCTCTTACGCGCGCTAGAACAGAGGCCACTGCTCCTAAGGGAGGCTCGGGGCGCTGATGCAGGTCGGCGCCGTCGCGAGCGCCATGCCGGTAGCAGGTGGGCCTGTTCTAGGGGCGAGATGGTGCGTAGAGGCCAAAGCCAAGAGGCTCTTTAGCCACGACCATGAGCCGTACCGACGCCTAGTTGGAGGCTGGCCGGAGCGCGACGATTACTCGATGCTCTCCGTACGTAACCGAGCGAACTCCAACGAACCCCTACGAACGGTTCAGCCCCGTAAGTACCCTTTGTTTTCGGGTACTTACGGGGCTGTTCCAATGTCCCCGACGGGATTCGAACCCGTGTTACCGGCTTGAAAGGCCAGCGTCCTGGGCCTCTAGACGACGGGGACGGCACACCTTCACTGCGACAACATGAGTCGCGGGGGGATCGAACCCCCGACCCTCGGCTTAAAAGGCCGGTGCTCTACCAGCTGAGCTAGCGACTCGCACTATTCTTTTTTAAATTTTTCGCCACCACCCGGAAGCCCCCGGGCAGGCGCTTCCTACCAGCACTCGGCGACGCTTTCCACTGGCGAGCGCATGGGGCCGTTTCTGACAGCGCCCCGACCGCTCTCCGGTGAACGTCCGGGCCACCGCCCTTCGCTCCGCGTCACCCCGTGGCGATATACAGGAACCATGTCCCACGAAGTACAACCGGATGAACAGGAGCCGGAGGACGACGCCGAGCGGGCCCCGTTCCGTCGCTACCTCACCCGGGCGGGCGCCGAGCGCCTGCACCGCGAGCTCGTCCATCTCCTCAACGAGGAGCGCCCCAAGGTGACGGCCGAGGTCTCCGCCGCCGCCGCCCAGGGCGACCGCTCCGAGAACGCCGAGTACATCTACGGGAAGAAGCGCCTGCGCGAAATCGACCGCCGCCTCCGCTTCCTCACGAAGCGCCTGGACACCGCCACCATCGTCACGCCCGCCGAGCAGCCCGACCGCTCCCGCGTCTTCTTCGGCGCGACGGTCAGCCTGGAGGATGAGGACGGCGGCCGGAGCACCTATCAAATCGTCGGCTCCGACGAGATCGACGCCTCCGGGGGGCGCATCAGCGTGGAGTCCCCCATGGGGCGGGCGCTCCTCCGCAAGGCCGTGGGGGACTCCGTCGAGGTGCGGCGGCCACGCGGAGACATCGAACTCACGGTGGTGGACATCCGCTACGAATAGGTGGGAGCCATGCCTCGGACTCAGCCCGTCAACCCCCGCTACCGTCGCATCTATCAGGCGCTGAGCGGGCCGGACCTGGCCGTCTCCGAGCGCGAGGGGATGACCCTGGAAGACCTGGGGCTGGGCAGCGCCGAGGCCTCCCGCGCCGACCTCGTCTTCGGCACCTACAGCCCCCAGGGCCTGGAGCGGGCCCTGCGCGCCTATGGGCTCTTCCAGCGCGTCGAGGAGCGGGTCGGACCGCTGGAGCTCCGCGTCGTGTGCTCGGACCCGTACCGGCCCCGCATCATCCTCTGGAGCCGGCGGTTTTACGTCCCCGTGGCGGACCTGGACCTGCGGCGGACGACCGGGGCCGAGGTGGGGCTCGATGACGCGCTCGCCGCCACGCCGCTGCTGTACCTGGACTCGCTGTTGCTCCAGAACCCGGGGCGCGCCTTTGACTGGAACCGGCCACCCCTGCCCGGGCAGAACCACCCCGGGCTCAAGCTCGCCGGCCACATCTTGGACGTGCTCCTGCTGATGGCCCGCCGCATCGGCACCGAGGCCTTGGCCCTCACGCCCTCCACCTTCTCCGCCGCCTGCGTCTATGACCGCCGCTTCCTCTTCGTGGAGGGCGCCGCGCAGGGCCGCTTCCTCGCGCTCCGTCAGGCGGGGCGGCACCTGCCGCGCTGGCTCCATGCATGGGCGGTGGAGCTGCACTGCATGCGGGACGAGCACGGCGCGGCCGTGGCCTTCAAGCCTTCGCCCATGGTGTCTCCGCTGAGCTCGCGGCTAGGGCAGCACTTCGATGCGAACGCGTGGGATGACGCACTCCAACTGGAGGCCCGGCGGCAGCTCACGCTCGATGAGGAGACGCTCCAGCGGTGCTTTCCCTGGGAGCGGATGCCCCCGGGGCCGCCGCCCGAGCGGGTGGCGGAGCTGCTCGGGTATGATCCGCTCGCGCCCGTCGTGGCGCACTGAACGGACGGCCGCTCGTGCTACAGGGCTGATCCATGGTGACTCGCCGAAACGCGCCGTGGGGACCGCCGTCATCCCCGGCGCCTGGGGCGTGGGGTTTCGGACAGCCGCACATCCTGGCGACAAGCAGGCTGTTTCCCCTGGAGCGGGTGCCTATAGTGGTCAGGAGACTCACCGTCGCACGGTCCCTCGCGGTCGCAGCCGAACCTTCAGGTCGCGCAACCCACGATGCGTAAGAACTTCATTCTCGACACCAACGTCCTTCTTCACGATCCCCGCAGCATCTACGGCTTCAAAGACAACAACGTCATCATCCCCATCTACGTCATCGAGGAGATCGACCAGTTCAAGCGCGATCTCTCCGAGCTGGGCCGCAACGCGCGCCTGGTGGCGCGCTACCTGGACTCGTTCCGCGCCGAGGGCTCCCTGAAGGAAGGGGTGCCCCTGCCGCACGGTGGCCTGTTGCGGGTGAGCTTCACCGAGCGCGCGCTGCCGCCGTCCATGGCGGACAGCAACCTGATGGACAACCGCATCCTCGGGGTGGCGCTCGACCTGATGGGCGCGGAGCCGGACACGCAGGCCGTCTTCATCACCAAGGACACCAACCTGCGCATCCGCGCGGACGCCCTGGGCCTCATCGCCCAGGACTACGACACCGAGCGGGTGGAGATCACGGAGCTGTACACCGGCTTCGCCGAGCGGCTGGTCCCCAAGGACCTGGTGGACCAGATGTACCGCCAGGGCGCGGAGGTGGAGCTGCCGGACGCCGAGTCCCTGTTCGCCAACCAGGTGGTGCTCCTCAAGGACGAGACGAACCCGTCCCACACCGCAATGGGCCGCTTCAACGGGTCCAAGGGCCGGCTGGTGCCGCTGGTGCGGCACATCAAGGACGGCACGTGGGGCGTCCGCCCGCGCAACATGGAGCAGGCCTTCTGCCTGGACCTGCTGCTCAACGACGACATCAAGCTGGTCACCATCGTCGGCAAGGCGGGCACGGGCAAGACGCTGCTCGCCATCGCCGCGGGGCTGCAGAAGGTGACGGAGGAGGGGCTCTACCAGAAGCTGCTGGTCAGCCGTCCCATCTTCCCGTTGGGCCGGGACATCGGGTATCTGCCCGGCAGCGTCGAGGAGAAGCTGAACCCTTGGATGCAGCCCATCTTCGACAACGTGGAGTTCCTGATGAACCTCAGCCGCGCGGACAAGAAGGCCGGGCGCGGCTACCACGAGCTGCTGGACTTGGGGCTGATGGAGATAGAGCCGCTCACGTACATCCGCGGCCGCAGCCTGCCCAACCAGTTCATCATCGTGGACGAGGCCCAGAACCTCACGCCGCACGAGGTGAAGACCATCATCACCCGCGTGGGCGACAACACGAAGATCATCCTCACGGGAGACCCGTTCCAGATTGACAACCCGTACGTGGACGCGACGAACAACGGCCTGGTCCACGTGGTCAACCGCTTCAAGAGCGAGAAGATCGCCGCGCACATCACCATGTCCAAGGGTGAGCGCAGCGCCCTGGCCGAACTCGCCGCCAACCTGCTGTAGCCGCTGGTACGAGACATGACGAAGGAAGACGCAGGAAGCCCTCCCGCCGGCGAAGGGGAGAAGAAGCCCCTCATCGAGTACCCCTCCGACTACACCTTCAAGGTGATGGGCGCGCAGGGGTCCGGCTTCATGGAGCATGTCCGTGAGCTGTTCAAGCGGCTCATGGGCACGGAGCTCTCGCCGGACGCCATCCACGAGCAACCCAGCAGCAAGGGCAAGTACGTCTCCCTGAGCGTGTCCGTGTACCTGCTGTCCGAAGAGCAGCGGCGCGCCATCTACGACGGGCTCCACAAGGACGAGCGGGTCATCTACTACTTGTAGGGGCCGTGGCTGGAAGTCTCTGGACGAGGCGGGTATATGGGGATCCATGAGCCCGCCTGAGCCCTTCCCGCTGTATCACCCCGCGGATGTCCGGCGCGCCTTCAGCTCGGATGACGCGACGCGGCGCTTCGCGAAGGTGGCCCAACTGGAGCCCGGCTCGCGCGTGCTGGTGCTCGGCTGTGGCTCCGACGGAAGCGCCGCGCTGCTGCTCGCCCGGGAGCTGGGCTGCACCGTCGTCGCGGCCGACACCGATGACACCGTCCTCAACCCGGTGCGTGAGCGCGTGCGGGCGCAGGGGCTGGCGGAGCAGGTTGAAGTCCGCCGCGTGGCGCTGGACGCGCTGGGCCTGTCCGACGGCGAGTTCAACGGCATCCTCATCCAGGGCCGCGTGCTCTATCCGTTGAAGGCCACGCTGGCGAACATGCGCGGCCTGCTGGCGAAGCGCGGGCGGCTGGGCTTCACGTTCCCCGCGCGGGTGGGGCGCTTTGCTCCCAAGGCCACGCTCGACTTCTGGGAGCGCCGCGTCGCCGGGGCGCTGCTGCTGCCGCGCGAGCTGCTGCAGGTGGTGGAGGGCGCCGGCTACGAGCCCGAGTCCGCCGAATCGCTCCATGACGCGGAGCTGGACGCGCACTACCGGGACATCGAGGCGTTCCTGTCGTCCATCCCCGGCGCGCAGCCCGCCGCGCTCCGCGAGGAGCTGGCGCTGCACCGCGAGAGCAACGGCAAGGCCAGCGTCAGCTACGCCTTCGTGGTGGGCCGCCGCAAGGAGCAGGGCGAGAGGCCCCCGGCGTCCCGCGACCGCGGGTAGTCGAGGGCGCCACCCTGCGGGCTTTCAGTTCAGCGCGCCGGTGAAGTCCACCAGCTCGACGGACTCCGGAGCCACGGACATGGTGACCTGCTCGCGGTAGCCGGCCGCGTCGCCGCCCACCTGGAAGGGCATGGGGTTGGCGAAGCGGATGGTGACGTCGCGCGCGTGGAAGTCCATCAGGCCTTCGGGGAACCAGCGGCCGTTCCACAGCTTGGGCAGGTGGGCGAGCACCTGCGTGGGCGTCACCTGGCCCAGCCGCAGCTGCATGTAGCCCGGGCGCTGGCCCGCGAAGGGGAACATGCGGAAGCCGTAGCCGTAGAAGGGCATGGTGCCCGCCGCGGCCATCATCAGCCGGCCGCGGAACAGCGTGGCGCCCGGGGCCAGCGGCTCACCCAGGGTGCCGCCATCCGGGCTCAGCCGGTAGGCCTCGGAGGCGCCGTTGATGACCTCACACTCCACCCAGTGGGAGTGGGTGAGGTAGTGGGGCACTGTCTTGCAGGCCACCGCGGAGAAGTACCCGCCGCTGCCGCTGAGGACGCTCTTGAAGAAGCCCTTGCCCAGGTTCTCCTTCACCCAGATGTAGTCGTTGAGCACCTTGCCATCCACGCCCAGGCCGGCGAACGGCGCGCGCTGCCCGTCCACCATCAGCAGGTCCATGGGGCGGTAGCCCGGGACTTCGCCCGTGCGGGCGCGCAGCACGTCATTGAGGATGCCGTCGCCCCGGGTGCCGGAGGCGTTGACGTAGGCGGCCAGGCCATTGCCGGTGCCCAGCTTGAGGACGCCGAAGCGAGGCGCCGTCTTCCCCGCGAAGCGGCCGCGCGGGCCGACCTGGTGGAGGACTTCATTCACGAAGCCCATGAAGGTGCCGTCACCGCCGCCCGTGAAGACCATGGGGTAGCCACGCTCCAGCACCGTCTGGATGATGCGGCGGGCGTCCAGCGGCGAGCGGGAGAGGAACAGGTCCTGCTCCGGCACCACGTGGGACAGGGACTTCACCACCCGAGCGTCGACCTTCCGGGCGTTGGCGTTCAGCAGGACCGCGACCTTGGGCTCGGCGGTGACGTCCGCGGCGGGCGCACGGCGGAGATCGGGAGAGCGGAGGGGCTGGACCAGCATGAGGGCGGCTCCGAAGGTTGGCGCCCGTGGGGGACCGGGCGGCGACACCCCTGGCCAGTGCACAATCCTCGCCAAGTCCTGACGCAAAGCGTCAGCAGGCGAGCGAGCTTGAGATTCCAAGGGGTTGAATCGTTCCCTGCAGTCCAGAAGCCCGCCCGGTTGCTACCGCAGGGTGACGGCGGTGTAGAGCGCGTTACGCACCCGTGGCGTGCGAGTGGCGAGACTGTGACGCGGTGCGTGTGGCCCTGCGCACTGCGCTACGCAGCGGGGAGTGCCACCTTCAGGTGAGCGGCCCGGTGGCCCCCGCGTTTGACAGCGAGGGGTGGGTGGTTACGTTGGGCGTACATCAGAAGTTTCCAAAGAAAACGCAGTCTTTTCCGGAGGATAGGAACCGTGGGCAAGATTATCGGGATCGACCTGGGCACCACGAACAGTGTGGTCGCGATCATGGAGGGTCGCGAGCCCAAGGTGATCGTCAACGAGGAAGGCAGCCGCATCACGCCCTCGGTGGTCGCGTTCACGAAGGACGGGGAGCGCCTGGTCGGTCAGGTGGCGAAGCGCCAGGCCATCACCAACCCGGAGCGCACCATCTACTCCAGCAAGCGCTTCATGGGCCGGCGGCACGACGAGGTGTCCGAGGAGGCCACGCTGGTCCCCTACAAGGTCGCCCGGGGCCCCAACGGCGACGCGCGCGTGGACATCGACGGCAAGCAGTACAGCGCGCCGGAGATCAGCGCGCAGGTGCTGCTGAAGCTGAAGCGCGCGGCGGAGAACTACCTGGGTGAGAAGGTGACGGAGGCGGTCATCACCGTCCCCGCGTACTTCAACGACGCCCAGCGCCAGGCCACCAAGGACGCGGGGGAGATCGCGGGCCTCACCGTGCGCCGCATCGTGAACGAGCCGACCGCCGCGGCGCTCGCGTACGGTCTGGACAAGAAGAAGGACGAGAAGATCGCCGTCTATGACTTCGGCGGTGGCACGTTCGACGTGTCCATCCTCGAGGTGGGCGAGAACGTGGTCGACGTGCTCGCGACCAACGGCGACACGCACCTGGGCGGTGACAACATCGACCTGCGGATCATGGACTGGCTGATCTCCGAGTTCAAGAAGGACACGGGGCTGGACGTCAGCAAGGACAAGATGGTCCTCCAGCGCCTGAAGGAGGCGGCGGAGAAGGCGAAGATCGAGCTGTCCGCCGCGATGGAGACGGACGTCAACCTGCCGTTCCTCACCGCGGACGCGACGGGCCCCAAGCACCTCAACGTCAAGCTCACGCGCGCCAAGTTCGAGGCGATGATTGACGACCTCATCGAGCGCTCGCTGGAGCCCTGCCGCAAGTGTCTGAAGGACGCGGGCGTGGAGCCGAAGGACCTCAACGAGATCGTCCTCGTCGGCGGCACCACGCGCATCCCGAAGGTGCAGGAGGCCGTGAAGCGCCTGTTCGGCAAGGAGCCGAACCGCTCGGTGAACCCGGACGAAGTCGTCGCGGTGGGCGCCGCGGTGCAGGCCGGCGTGCTCTCCGGCGAGGTGAAGGACATCCTCCTGCTGGACGTGACGCCGCTGAGCCTGGGCGTGGAGACGCTGGGCGGGGTGATGACGAAGCTCATTGAGCGCAACACCACCATCCCCACGCGCAAGTCGGAGACCTTCTCCACGGCCGCGGACGGCCAGACGCAGGTGGAGATCCACGTGCTCCAGGGCGAGCGGGAGATGGCGGGCGACAACCGCAGCCTCGGCCGCTTCCACCTGACGGGCATGCCGCCGGCGCCGCGTGGTGTGCCGCAGATCGAGGTGACGTTCGACATCGACGCGAACGGCATCCTCAACGTCAGCGCCAAGGACAAGGCCACGGGCAAGGAGCAGAAGGTCACCATCACCCACTCGTCCGGCCTCGCGAAGGACGAGGTGGAGAAGATGGTCGCCGACGCTCGCTCCAACGAGGCGGCCGACAAGACCCGCCGCGAGCTGGTGGAGATGAAGAACCAGGCGGAGAGCCAGTCCTACGCGGCCGAGAAGCTGCTGAAGGAGAACAAGGACAAGCTGTCCGCGGACACGGCGAAGGCGCTCGAGGACGCGGTGGCGGAGCTCAACAAGGTCCGCGACGGCCAGGACAAGGACGCCATCAAGGCGGCGCTCGATGCGCTCCAGGCCGCCAGCTACAAGGCCGCCGAGGAGATGTACCGCGCCACGGGCGGCGCGCCGGGCGCCGAGGGCGCGCCGGGGGCCGATCCTTCCGCGGCGCCGGGCTCGCAGGCCAGCGCGAAGAAGGACGACGTGGTGGACGCCGAGTTCCGCCAGTCGTAGTCGCGGCGCGGCGAGCCGCCTGAAGTGACGCAGAGGGCCGGTGCTCCCACGCGAGTGGGGGACCGGCCCTTCTGTCTTGCGGGGCGGAGGGGGGCTTCCGAAAGGGAGGACGGGCGTACGGGAAGCGGGACGTCGGGCTGGGCCAAGGGGTTGATGGGACTGGGGCGAGGACTGGCGGTGGGAGTGCAGGGGCTGGCGTTCCATGTCCCGCATCCAGTCGTCACCGTCCTTCCTCCCGCCCGGTACCGCGCCCTCCGAGGGCGCCGCCGCGCCGGCGGCTGTCCCTCTCCCCACGAGCACGGCGCAGCGCCGGCCCGCCTCCGCCGCGGCGTCCTCGACGGTGGAGCCCTACCGAGGGCCCTCCATCGGGGGGCATCATCCACCGGCGCTGCAAGTGCCCGGGCCTCGCTCGGGGCCCCGCACAGGCGCCGACAACCAGTTCGACTTCGGCGTGGGCGGCGCGTTTCCGCCCAAGCCCACGGGCAACCTGATGGAGCAGGTGCGGCAGGGGGCGCTCACCGCCGCTCAGTCCGAAGCCGCCGCTGCCAGCCGGTTGATGGGGGACAGCGCCGCCGTGGATGGCTACGCGCGCCTCCACCTGGACCACCTGAAGCCCAGTCCGCCCATCACCGGCGCGCCCACGTCCTTGACGGACTACACCAGCAGCATTCCGGACGTGGCCCCCGCCCAGGCCTACGCCTACTTCGTCCGTCATCCGGCGGCGGTGTTCGAGGCCGCCGGCATCCGAGTCCGCCCGGCGACCGCGGCGCTGGTGGATGGGGCCAAGCTGTTCCTGGAGGAGAAGGGCCTCCCGCCCGTGTGGGCGCCCATCACCGTGCGCCTGGAGCCGGCCGCGAACACGCTGCACATCACCACGCTGGATGGGCACCCGCTGCGCGGCACGAATCGCTTCGTCTTCGACGAGGACGGCGCGGGCGGGACGCAGGTGCGGCAGTACTCGGCCTTCCAGGGGAGCTCGCCCGCGACGTCTGTGGGCATGACGCTGATGGACCCCATCGAGCGGCAGCACGACATCTGGCGGGCGGTGCACGCGCACCTGCATGACACGCTGAGGCCTCGCTGATGGCGCCCGTGCCGCGGACGACGCCTCCCGGGCATGACGTGATTCTCTATGACGGGCACTGTCGCCTGTGCGCTGGGGCGGCACGGCGGCTCCAGCGGCTGCTGGGCGGGACGGGGACGCGCCTGCGCTCGTTTCGGGAGGAAGGGGTGCTGGCGTCCTTCCCGGGCGTCACTGCGGACCGCTGTGAGCGGGCCCTGCAGCTGGTCCTGCCGGATGGGGCCGTGGTGGAGGGGTTGGAGGCCGTGGTCCTGGCGCTGGGCAGGCGGCCGTTGGGGTGGCTGCTCCGCGTGTACTACGCGCCGGGCCTGCGGCAGCTCCTGGACGCGCTCTATCGCGTCGTGGCCCGCTATCGGTTTCGCATCGCGGGACGTCAGTGTCCGGACGGAGCGTGCGCGGTCCGCTTCAAATAGGCCGCGCGCGGCGGGTAGCATGGCGTCTCCCCGCCACCTCGGGTTCGTCCGTGCAATCACCAACGTCCCCATCCGTCCAGGCCGCGCGCGCCTTCCGGCACTTCTTCACCGAGCTCCGGGATGCCTACCTGGAGCGAGAGACGCTCTTCACGCAGCTGGAGCTGGCGCTCCTGGGGCGCGAGCACGTGCTGGTGGTGGGGCCCCCTGGGACGGCCAAGAGCGCCATCGCCAGCGCCGTGCTGGGGCGCATCATCGACGAGCGCACGGGCTCGCCGTCGCTCTTCTCCAAGCAGCTGGCCGAGTCCACCGTGCAGACGGACCTCATCGGCCCGGTGGACTTCAAGGTGCTCACGGAGACGGGACGCACCGAGTACCTCACCGACGAGGGCATGCTGGGCTCCGAGCACGCCTTCCTGGACGAGGTCTTCGACGGCCGGGACATGCTGCTGCGCTCCATCCTCAACGTGCTGCACGAGCGGGAGCTGAAGCATGGCCGCCGGGTGACGACGGGGCGCATCGAGTGCGTCGTCATGACGAGCAACCGGTATCTCTCCGAGGTGCTGGCGCGCTCGCCCGAGCTGCTCCTGGCCTTCGCGGACCGGCTGAGCTTCATCTGCTTCGTGCCCAAGTCCTTCGCGCGCCGGGAGAGCCGGGCGGCCATGCTGCAACGCTTCTCCCATGGCGCGCGGCCGGACCTGCGCGCGCGGCTGTCCTTGCAGCAGGTGGACCTGCTGCAGGATGCCGTGACGAAGGTGGTGGTGCCCAGCCACGTCATGGAGGGCGTGGAGCTGCTGACGGATGCGCTGGAGCGCGCGCTGGCGGCCCAGGTGGCGAAGCTGCCGGACTACGTGCCGACGAAGTACTTCTCCCAGCGCTCGGTGGTGAAGGCGCTGTGGGCGCTCAAGGCCGCGGTGGTGAGGGATCAAATCTACCGGCGCCCCGAGCGGGCGTTGGAGGCCACCGTCGAGGACCTGGACTCGCTGCGCTGGTTCTTCCTCCTGGGCGGTCCGCCCGCGGGGGAGACGGAGGCGCTGCTCAAGTCCGTGGTGGACCCCCGGGAGCGGGCGCAGCTCGAAATCGTCCGCCTGGAGCAGCGCGCGTTCGACGAAGCGTTGGCCAGGATACGGCAGGAGCTGGGGGGCGGCGTGGAGCGCGAGGCGCAAGCGCTCGGGTCCTCCGAAGAGGTGAGCTCCGTCGAGTCCGTGAGCCGCAACTGGCAGCCCGGCGTCGTCTCCACCACCGCGCGGGCCCTGTTGGCCAAGCTGGTGCCCGGGCCCCGCCATGCGCAGAACCGGATGCCGTTGCTGTCCGCGGCGCGGGCCCTGGTGGCGGCGCAGGAGCAGCGGCTGGCGCGCGGCATGGCGGGGCACGGGGAAGGGCGGGGCGGCATCGCGCTGCTGGCGTCGTTCGGCGACGTGCTGACGCTCTGTCGCGGCGTCCCCGAGCTGCGGCCCGTCCACGGGGCATTGTGCGAGGCCACGGCCCGCTTCCTGGACGGCGCCCTGGAGATGATTGCCCTGTCCGCGGAGAGCGTGGACTTCGAGGACGGGCTCAAGCTGGAGGGCCTGGTCGGGCTGGCGGACAACCTGGAGGATGAGCTTTCCCAGACGGGGGAGCTGGCGGGACAGCTGTCGGACGGCGCACCCGCCGCGCTGGAGCGCCTGCGCGCGGCCGAGGCGGAGGTCCGGCGCCGGGTCGTGTCCGCGCTGCGCCGGCGTGCGGTGTTCTCGTTCCAGGGCAACCTGGCCCGGGGACGTCGGGAGCCGCTCGAAGCGCTGGCGGGAGATTCACGCCGCCTGACGCAGCTGGAGAACGCCCTGGCGGTTCTGGACCCGACGCAACAGGGCCTCAAGCAGGAGCTGCTGCTCCCGCTGGGCATCGCCTACGCCCGGGAGGTGCTGTCCTCCACGCCCTTCGAACGCATCGAGCAATACGGGCGCGCGGTGCAGTCGGTGGCGGAGAACCTCCGGCGCGAGGGGGTGTCCCTCGACGCGGTGTTCTCCGAGTGTCGCGAGGTCATCGAGTCCCGGCTGCGCGAGCATGCCCAGCTCCTCACGCGCGAGGTGCCCGGCCCGCCGCCCGCGTCCACGTCGGTGCTCAACGGGGACGCCTACGTCTTCTACCGGGGCGACTTCGCGGCGAAGGCGCCTGATGGAGAGTTGTCCGCGCTGCTGGGGCTGGATGGACAGCTGGCCGCGAACCATGGCGGCGCCGCGCCCGGCTTCCTGTCGGAGGCCGTGCGGTCGGCGGTGGCCCAGGCGGAGCTCGGGTTCGTCCAGACGCGCGTCAAATACCTGCGGAGCTGGCTGACCCAGCTGCTCACGTCGCTTCCCTCGCCCGAATCCATGACGGAGCGCGCGGATGCCGAGCGCACCGTGGACCGGCTGGTGCGCAGCCGTTTCCCGATGCTCGCGTTGAAGGAAGGCGAGCTGGTTCGCCTGCGGGGTGTCCTCGCGCTCCTGGGCACCATGCCCGGTGACCTGGGGGAGGGGGCTCGAAAGCTGGAGGGACAGCTGCGCGGCATCGACGAGGACTTCGGGCGCTTCAGCCGGCAGGTGCTGGCTCGGCGGTCCTCGCCATGAGCCGGCCTTGCCGAGGACGACAGGTTGAAGCGGAGAGGGGACGCTGAGCATGTTGGCCCGGCGCCTCGCGGACCTCCGGCGGAGGCTGGACGCGCTCCACCAGCCCGCGCCCGCTCGCGGCGACTGGCGGACGTGGGCGTTGCTGGGGCGCCGTGCTCGCGGGCCCGAGGATGTCGCGCTGCCGGTGCTGGCCGCGCTGGACCGGGACCTGGACCGGGTCGGCGTGCACACGTCGGCGGACGCGCGGCTCCTCAAGGAGCTGGGCCTGCGCAAGGGCAGGGCGGGGGCATTGGCGCAGGGGCTGCTCGACAGGGCCCATCAAGCGCTCGCGGAGGTGGAGCAGTGCCTTCCGCTGGTGGAGCGGGCCTGGCGCACGGGTGCGCCACTTCCCGGCGCGGTCGCGGTGCTGGAGAAGGGCTTCGTCCAACTGGCGCGCGTGGTGAAGGTGGCGGACCTCTTTGCCCGTCCTCCCTCTTCGGAGCCGGAGGACGACGACGCGGCGCTGGAAATCTATGGGCGCGCCGAGGGGCGCCCCCCGCGGCAGGTGCCCTCCAGTGCTCGCCTGGCCGTGGCGGAGTTCTTCGCGGAGCGGGCCCGGGCCAACGCCACCGACGTCATGCAGAAGCGCAGGGACCTGGACCTGGCGCACGAGCTGCTCATCCGCCTGGGCGCGGACCACGACCGCGAGCGGGGCATGGTGCTGCGGCGTCAGGTGGCCGAGGCCCGCGAGCGGGTGCGGGCCGTTCCGGCCGTTCGCTCCATGGATGAGCTGCTGCGGCACGTGCGCCACACGGCCCGGCGCGAGCCCCAGGTGGCCTACCGCTCGCTGAAGGGGCTCTACGAGCGGGCCTTGGAGGCGGAGGACGCGGCGCTGGCGGACGCGGCGCGTGCGGCGCTGACGCCGCTGTTGCCGGCCCCCCCTCAGCTGTCGTCGCTGATGGAGCGCGCGGAGCTCGATGGCCTGTCGCACTGGTTCGGCGAGGCGCCCACCGCGCCTGACGAAGTCCCTGGCCCGCCCAAGGCCGATGAGCTGCTGACGGACCTGGCCTTCTCACTGAAGCCCGAGCAGCTCTCCACGTTCGAGCTGGCGGCGGGCTGTGCCCGCTACTTCGACGTCGAGGATTCGCTGTCGGAGGAAATCGTCCTGGCGGATACGCGCACCGCGCGGGCGGTGCCCCGGCGCGTCCCGTACCCGACGCAGACGATGACGTACGAGACGACGGGCAGCCTCCATGAGGTGCACAACTTCGTCCTGACGGACCCGCGGATGCTGCTGCGCGACCTGGCCGCCAGTCACCAGTTGGTGCGCGCGTACCTGGACGACGAGCCGCCTCCGCGCCCTCGGAAGGTGAAGCGCACCGCGGTGCGGGTCTACGTCTGCGACGCGTCGGGCTCCATGCACGGCGCGCGAGCCCGTTTCCGGGATGCCATTGTCATCGCGGAGCTCAACAACCTGCGCGTCAAGGCCCGCCGGGGCGAGCACTTCGACCCGCTGTACTTCAGCTTCTTCAACGACGTGCCCACCGAGCTGGCGCGCGTGGACTCCGCGCTGGAGGCCACCCGGCAGCTGGAGAAGCTCTTCCGCGACTCACCCGCAGAGGGGCAGACGGACATCACGCTCGCGCTGATGTCCGCGTTCGACTCCATCCGTGCCGCGCAGGGGAGGGACCCGTACCTCGCTCGGGCCACCGTGGTGCTCATCACCGACGGCGAGGACCGCGTGGACCTGGAGCTCATCCGCCGCACGCGCGCGCCCATGGACGCGCTGGACATCGCGTTGAGCTTCGTGTCGCTGGGCGAGGAGAACCTGGACCTGCGCCTCCTCGTGCGTGAGCAGCGGGCCGCCGGAGGCCGCGCCTTCTACCACCACCTCTCCGACGAGGAGATTCTGTGGGCGCGCACGGAGTTCGACACGCCCTGGCGCACGTTGCTGCCGCGTGACGTGCCGGCGTGCGGCGATGCGCTGGAGCAGCTCACGCCGCACCTGGAGGCGCTGGAGGCTGTCGCCGCCGGGCGGGCCGCGCCACAGGCCGTGGCGGTGGACGCTTCGTTCGATGCGCTCTTCCCGGAGCAGCCCACGCTGCCCCCCGGGGCCGCGCCGCCCGGGGCCGACCTCGCGCACCGCGTGACGGACATCCTGGGCGCACTGGTGGAGGCTGCCTCGCTGGCCCCCGCGGACCGGCGCGCGGCGGAGAGCCTGCTGCTGCTTCAACACCTGCTGGGTGTGTACGGATTGACCCCGGCGCGCTACCTGTCCGCGCTGTCCGCGGGTGGGCAGGCCACGCAGGCGGCGTTGCAGCGCGTGCGGCTGTTGTGCCGGCCCTTCGGGTAGGCTGCGCCCCACGCCCATGTTCTTCGGTCTGCTGAGGAGACGAAAGAAGGAGCCGTCACGCCCAGCGGACCCGCTGGCTGCCTTCGACCAGCTCATCGAGAACCTGGAGCGCCAGGCCGCCGAGGTCCGCAAGTCCGCGGCCACGCTGCTGGCGCTCAAGGCGGACCTGGTGCGCGCGGAGGAGCGCTATGCGCGCCGGTTGCTGGAGCTCACCTCGCGGCGGGCCACCGCGAAGGAGCGCGGTGACGCTTCGGCGGTGCGCGTGCTGGAGAAGGACCAGGCGCAGGCGGAGGACCTCCTGGCCGGTACGCGAGACGCGCTGGAGCGGGCGGAGTCGGACGGGCGGCTGTTGCTGGAGGCCGCGAGCGAGCTGGGAGACCGCGTGGTGGAGCTGCGCCGCGAGCGGGAGAGCGCGTCCGCGCGGCTCACCGTGGGCGGGCTCGTCACCGATGCCCTGCGCGAGCGCGTGGCCCGCTTCGACCAGGCGCTGGTGGTGGACGCGGCTCGGGATGAAATCGAGCGCGCGCACGCGCTGGCGGACATCTACCGCGAGGAGAAGTCGCAGGAGGACTGAGCGCGGCTTCAGGTGCGGCGCGCCGTCTGGTGCAGCTCCAGGACGATGTTGCCGCCCTTGAAGAGCCGGACCGCGCCGGACGTCTGACTGACGACGAGGGCGATGCAGCCCGTGGTGGACGTCATGCCCGCGGCGGCCGCGTGCCGCGCGCCCAGGCCGAGCGGAATCTTCACGGCCTCATCCGCCGCGGACAGGTAGCGTCCCGCGGCCAGGACGACGCCGTCCTCGCGGATGATGAAGGCGCCGTCGAGCACGGAGAAGTTCTTGATGGCCTCGCGAATCTTCGGGTCAAGCACGTTCCGTTCCGCCTCGGAGAGCCCCTGGAACGGGTTGATGGTCATCTGCCGGCTCTTCTCCAGCACGGTGTTGTGGGCGCCAATGGTGATGATGGTGCCAATGGGGTGGCCCTCGAAGCCTTCCTGGCCAATCTGCAGCGCCAACTGGATGAGGGCGTCCACCACCTGGGAGTTGAACTCGTCACCCAGCTTCACGCCTTCGATGGCGACGCGGTCATCGAGCGAGCCGCCGATGCGCATCTGCATCAGCGTGTCCGGCGCCCGGCCCACCTTGCCCGTCATGCACAGGACCAGGTCGCCTTCCTTGAACGCTCCCTGGGACAGCGCGGACACGAGCGCCACCTTCACGCGCTCGGTGCGGGAGTAGTCGTACGCGGGGATGACGAGCGCGCGGACCTTCTTGGCGAGGTGCTCCTCCGCCAGCTTGGGCATCGTGACGGCGTAGACGAGCTTCTTGCGAGCAGGCCGGCCGCGAAACTCTTCAGCGGGAATGGGCGTGTCGCAGATATAAAGGAAGTGATCGACTTCGTTCTTGCCGGCCAACGAGAGGGCCGAGCGCAGGAACTCCCGATCGAACTTCGTGTTCTCGCTCATACCGAGGTCAGCTTGACACCGAAGACGGCATGAATAAAGCTTTCGGGCCCTTTTTTTGGGGTGCAGGGCCCCAAAACCTCGCTGAACTGGAGCGAAGGCTGTGAACCAGAAAGATCTCAAGCGTTACAAGAAGATGCTCGAGGACAGCAAGGCGAGCCTGCTCGAGAGCGCCAAGAAGACCCTGGTGGAGGAGTCCAGTTTCGACACGGACGACCTCCCCGACGAGATCGACCTGGCGTCTTCCGAGTATGCGCAGTCAATGGTCTTCCGTCTTCGGGACCGGGAGAAGTTCCTGCTGCAGAAGATCGAAAAGGCGCTGGTCCGCATCGAGGACGGCACCTTCGGCATCTGCGAGCGGTGCGAAGAGGACATCTCGCCCAAGCGCCTGGAGGCGCGCCCGGTGACGACGCTTTGCATCCGCTGCAAGGAAGAGCAGGAGAAGAAGGAGAAGTCCTACGGCTGAGCGCCGAGGCAGTGAGGGCCGCGCGGGGGATGCCCCGTGCGGCCCTTGGCATTTCAGGCCGCGGGCGCCTGGATTTCCACGCGCAGCAGCTGACGGCCGATGAGGAAGTGGTCCCCGTTGTCCACGAAGGTGGGGCCCGACAGGCGGATGAAGGTGCCGTTGGACGAACCGACGTCCCGGACCTGGAGCCGGTCCTGCCGCACCTGCAGCACGGCGTGCCGCCCGGACACGAAGCCGTCCGTGGGGAAGGTGAGGTCGCCTTGCTCGCGGCCCAGGAGGTTGTCGCCCTCGCGCAGGGGGAAGGCGCCGCCGCGCAGGCCGCCCTCCAGCAGCTGCACCAGCCGCAGCCGGTAGCCGGGATCCGGTGAGCCCCAGACCTGGGTCGCGCCCGGTCCGGTGGTCGCGGTGGGAATGGGCTCCAGCACCAGCCGCTGGCGTCCCAGTCGCAGCTCGCCGCCGGGGGACAGCTCTCGCTCCTGGCGCAGGCGGACGAAGACGCCGTTGGCGCCGCCCACGTCCTCCACGGCCAGGCGGATGCCGGAGAAGAAGAACCGGACCTGGAGCGGCATGATGAAGGGGTCGTCCGTGAGCGAGATGTCCGCCTGCTGACCGCAGGTGAGGGTGTCGCGCTGCATGCGGACGACGGACTCGGGGCCGCCATCGGCGCGCACCACGCGGATGGAGACCTGCGGGCGCGAGGCGACGCTGGCGACGGCCATCACCATCGTTCCGGAGCGCAGCGGCGAGCCACACGCCCGGCAGACAGAGGCGTCCCGAGGATTTTCGGTGTCACAGCGGGGGCAGTATTCCATCGCGTCCATGGAGGGCTAGGGGTTGTACCAGGGCCGGGGCTCGGTTGCTCGCCTTGCGTTGCTCGCGGCTTGCCCCCTACCCAAGCGGCGTGATGAAGTCGGTGTCCCACCCCTTTGGGGATCGTTTCCTTGCACTGCCCCTCCTGCGGCGCTGACGCCCAAGAATCTTCCCGTTTCTGTCCCGCCTGTGGCGCGACCCTCGTGCGTACGCCCGATTCGGACGAGTACGTCGGCAAGACGATTGCCTCCAAATACCGGGTCGAAGCCCTCATTGGCGAGGGCGGCATGGGCAAGGTGTTCCGCGCCCGCCAGCTCTCCCTGGACAAGGTGGTGGTGCTGAAGGTGCTGCGGCACACGCTCCTGTCGGACGAGCGCACCGTGGCGCGCTTCCAGCGCGAGGCCAAGGCCGCCAGCCGCCTCAACCATCCCAACTCCATCAGCGTGCTCGACTTCGGCCAGGCCGAGGATGGGGCCCTGTTCATCGCCATGGAGTACGTGGCGGGGCAGGACCTGCACCAGATCCTCAGCCGCGAGTGGCCCCTGAACGAGGGGCGCGTGGTGCGCATCGTCAGCCAGGTGCTGAGCGCGCTGTCGGACGCGCACGGCGCCGGCGTCATCCACCGCGACCTCAAGCCCGAGAACATCATGGTGGAGCCGCGGCGCAACGAGCCCGACTTCGTCAAGGTGCTGGACTTCGGCATCGCGAAGATCACCGACTCCACGGACGACGGCCCGGCGCTCACCCGCGCGGGCTTCGTGTGCGGCACCCCCGAATACATGTCGCCCGAGCAGGCGCGGGGCTCGCAGCTCGACCACCGCTCGGACCTGTACGCGGTGGGCGTCATCCTCTACCAGTTGATGACGGGGCTGCTGCCCTTCGAGTCGGACTCGGCGGTGGGCTTCGCCACCAAGCACCTCACCGAGGAGCCGCCGCCGCCCACGCGCCGCCGGCCGGATGCGCGAATCTCTCCGGCCATGGAGCGGCTCATCCTCCGCGCGCTGTCCAAGAACCCGGCGGACCGGCCCGCCACCGCCGAGGCCTTCAAGGCCGAGCTGCAGGCCGTGGACAAGGAGCGCCGCCGGATGGACTCGGCGCCGCGGCGCTCGGCCAACTCGTCCGCGGTGCTGGCGCCGTTGCCGCGCAAGTCCGCCGCCAGTCCGCAGAGTGACGTCCGGGATGCCACGCTGCCCGGGTGGGGCAACGAGGTGACCATGGAGGCCACGGTGCGCGCCCTGCCGGGGGTGCTCGAGCCGTTGCCCGCGAACGCCGACGCGATGGCCGCCACGCGTGAGCAGACGGACTCGCTGGTCCACACGCAGCCGGGTACCGGCGGCGGCAGCGGGGTGGCGTTCTTCTTCAAGTCGCTGACCATCCTGCTGGTGGTCGCCGCGCTGGGCTTCTTCGCCTACTACTTCTTCATGGGCGCGGGCAGCGGGGGCGCGCAGGACCTGCCCTACGCGCTGCCCACGAATGCGCCGGTGCCCGCGGGCGCCAACAACTCCGCGGTGGGCGCGAGCCCCGACGTGCCGCTCTACGACCGGGCCATTGTCTCGGGCGCGCGCAACGTCGAGCGCGCGCAGGAGTTGGCACGCGAAGGCGACAAGGCCCTGCAGCGCGCGGACGTGGGCCTGGCGGCGACGAAGTATCGCGAGGCCTTCGGTCGCAGCGGTGACCCGGAGCTGGCCCTGAAGCTGGGCGAGGTCTACTGGCACCGGCAGAACCAGGACGAGGCTCGGGGCTGGTGGAACCGTCACCTGCGTGAGCAGCCGGCTTCCAAGGCGCGGGCCCTCATCGAGCAGCGCCTGGGCGGCACCGTGGCTCAGCCCACGTCGCCCTGACGGGCGGCCTGTCCCACGTCAGCCCAGCGTCTCCACCTGGAGCACATGCTGTCCCAGGCGGACGCGGTCTCCCGGACGCAAGGGGCGTTCGACGCCGCTCGCGAGGCGCACATAGGTGCCCAGGCCTCCGGACAGGTCCCTCAGCAGGGCGCCAGTGGGCGTGGGGGACAGCTCGCAGTGGCGCCCCGCGAGGCCCTCGTCGCCGGGAAAGCTCAAGTCACAGTGGGCCAGGCCAATGGTGAGCAGCGGCGCCGCCGTCATCACCGCGCGTCCCGCCCGGCCACCGACGAGCATCTCCTCCACCCCGTAGACGGCCTGCCCCAGTGGCACCGGGGCACCGTAGATGGTGGGCCGTCCCGTCACGGGGGGCTGGGGCTCCAGGCGGCCCGTGAAGCGGAACAGCCGCTGGCCCGCGCTGAAGAGGGTGCGTGGGGTGAGGGCTTCCGTGCCCCCCACCGTGACGAAGACGCCGGAGGCGCTGGATTCGTCCCGCACGTACAGCGAGCCCTCCTTCACCAGGAAGGTGGCGTGTAGAGGCGACACGAAGGCGTCGTCCGCGAACAGGATGGCGCCGCGCTGGCGGCCCACGACGCAACCGGTGACAGGCAGCTTGTAGCGCTGCCCTCGCGCGGAGCCCGCGATGACCGCGAGCCCGAAGCGGGAGGCGGCCGGCGGGGCCGCGCGCGGCGCGGCGGTGGCCACACCGGCCCGTCCAGGCATCGCGCTGTCCGGAACCGGCGGGGGCGGACGGGTGGTGGCGGGGCCAGCCGCGCCGCCCGTGCGGGCCATGATGCCCGGGGGCGCCGTGGGGGCTCGCTGTGGAGGTGGCCGTTCCACCGACAGGCCTGCGGCGGTGGGGGGAGGCGTCCGGGCGGAGGGGCGCATGCCC
>NZ_JABXEO010000108.1:0-22531 GCF_013372585.1 Myxococcus sp. AM010 | reverse complement strand
GGAGGCGGCGGTGCGCTTCCTGGAAGCGCAGGGGTGGCGGGTGCGGCATCGCAACTGGACCTGCCGCTTCGGAGAGCTGGACGTCGTCGCCGAACGTGACGACCTGGTGTGCTTCGTGGAAGTGCGGATGCGCTCCACGGCCACCTGGGGCGACCCCTCCCACAGCGTGTCTTTCGCCAAGCAGCGCCGGGTGGTGAAGGCGGCGCTGCGTTACCTGTTCGCGCATGACCTGCGCGGACGGATGCTCCGTTTCGACGTGATTTCAGTGGTGGGGCGCGGGGAGCGCGCCACCGTGGAGCACATCCCTGGCGCCTTCGACGCGGGGATGTGAGAGGACGACGCCATGGCTGGAACGCTCTATCTGGTGGCGACGCCCATCGGGAACCTGGGGGACGTCACGTCGCGCGCGTTGGAGACGCTGCGCGCGGTGCGCTTCATCGCGTGTGAAGACACGCGGCACTCGCGGGTGCTGCTCGACCACTTCGGCATTGGCGGGAAGGACCTGGTGAGCCTGCCCGCCTTCGCGGAAGGGCAGCGAGCCGGGCGCATCCTGGACCGGATTGGGGAAGGGGAGGACTGCGCGCTCGTGACGGACGCGGGCAGCCCCGCCATCAGCGACCCGGGCGAGAAGCTGGTGTCCGAGGCGCTGGAGCGCGGCTTGACGGTGGTGCCGGTGCCAGGCCCCACGGCCCTGGTCGCGGCGCTGAGCGCCTCCGGGCTGCCCACGGGGCGCTTCCACTTCCTGGGCTTCGTCCCGCGCAAGGGCGCCGAGCGCCGGGCCATGCTGGAGGAGGTGGCGCAGCTGTCCGCCACCCTGGTGCTCTATGAGTCCCCACGCCGCCTGTCGGAGACGCTGCCGGACCTGCTCGACGCCTGGGGCGACCGGCGCGCGTGTGTGGCGCGGGAGCTGACGAAGCTGCACGAGGAGTTCGCCCGGGGCACCTTGTCCGAGCTGGCCGCGCGCTACGCGGTGGAGGAGCCCCGGGGCGAGGTGGTGGTGTTGGTGGAAGGCCGCACCGGCGAGACGCGCTGGTCCGAAGAGGAGCTGCGCCGGGCCCTGGAGGAGGGGCTGTCTCGCGGCGAGAAGCTCAAGGCGCTGAGCACCGAGCTGGCCCGCCGCGCGGGCTGGGCCGGTCAGGACGTCTACCGGCTGGGGCTTTCGCTGAAGCGCTGAGTCCAGAGGTGGGCGCCGTCACCGGCGCCCACCCGGGCCCCGCTAGAAGCTGAACGTGGCGCTCAGGTCGAAGCGGAACGTGGTGCTCTCCACCGCGAGGAAGCGGCGAGACACCAGGTCATAGCGCCAGTCGAAGTTGGGGTTGAGCTCGGGGGAGCCGGGCTGCAGGTCCACGGCGCCGTCGTTGTTCACGTCACGCCCCGGCTCCTCGGCGGTGAGGGCGTGGTTGGTGTTGTAGAGGAACATGCCGGACGCGCGAATCTGGAAGGCCTTCGACGGGTTCGCGGTGACGCCCAGCATCCCACCCACCTGGAAGTAGTCCTCGGAGGTGAGCAGCTTGCGCAGGGCGGCGCTCAGCTCGTTGTAGTAGCGGCCGCTGCCCACGTAGTTGCCGATGCCCCGGACATCCAGGGCGAAGCGCTGCGACTTCGCCGGCCGGTTGAAGGGCACCAGCTCCACGCCGAAGAGCATGCCCGCGGTGTGAGGGGCGTTGATGCCCGTCTCCTTGCGGCTCCACGGCCCCTGGAAGCAGTTGCCCGGGGCGCCCAGGTTGTCCGGGTTGGACTCGGCCTGGGCACAGTTCGAGTAGGCACCCGGGCCGCGCACGGGGATGGTGTAGTGCGCCTTGAAGTACGGCTCGGCCGCGCCGATGCGGCGCGAGAAGGCCGTGTAGAGCTGGTACTTGTGGACGCGGTCGCCAATGTTGCCGCGGCTGTCCGAATTCGTCGTGTCCACGGCCGCGTCACGCAGCTTCGCGGTGGGGGCCTCGTACTCCAGGCCGACAATCCAGGTGGGCTTCGTCTCGTCCTTCTCCTGGTTGAAGAAGGCGTAGGCCAGGCCGAAGCGCATGTTGCCCAGGCCGCCGCGGAAGCTCTCCTGCGGCACGTCGAACAGGGCGTTGGGCGGTGCCGAGCCATCCAGACAGCCCGGAATGACGGAGCCGTTGGCGTTCAGGCAGTTGTTGGTGATGGTGGACGTCTCGGGCGACGAGTTGGACGTGAAGTCCCAGCGCTCGTTCTGCGAGAAGACGACGGGCAGGGCGAAGGAGAACTCCAGGTCCCTGTAGAGGCCGACGGACAGCTCCAGGTTGAGCCGGGCGTCCACGCCCTTGTACCAGAGCTCCGTTGCATCCACGCGGCCCCCCGGTTGCCCGGCGGGGGCCAGCTGCTCGCGGACAATCTTCGCGCGGTTCTGCGTGCGCTCGAAGCCGACGTCGATGAAGAGGTCGAACGGGTCGTCCTCCTCGAGCGACGACGCAATCCGGGTGATGTCCGCCGCGCTGGCGGCGAACGGCGCGCCCAGCGTCAGCGCGGCAAGTACGACGCGAAGCCTGTGCATCCGACCTCCGACGGCAAATCTCCCCGGCCTTCCGGCAAGCCCGGGGGGCTTCCAGCTAGCCGTGCCGTCGAAGGAGTGTCAAGAAACGGGTGGCTTTTACTTGCCGGCCACCACGGACGCGCTCAGCAATCCGTCCATCCGGCGCATCTCCGCCTCGAAACCCGGCCGGTGCTGCGCGGCCAACGCGCGGCGGAAGGTCTTGTGCTGGTCGTAGGGGTCCAGCACCCGGTCATCCTGCGTCATGAGCTGGTAGTGCAGGTGGGGGGCGAAGCTGCGCCCCGTGTTGCCGCTCTTGGCGATGACCTGGCCCACGGAGAACCGGGCGCCGGGCTTGACGCTCTTGTCCACCTCGTCCAGGTGGAGGAACAGCGCGCGGCGACCCTTGCCGCCCGACTCCACCAGCTCGATGCAGTTGCCGTTGCTGCGGAAGTTCCAGTTCTTCCGCTTCACCACGCCGTTGAAGGGGGCCTTGATGGGCGTGCCCACCGGGGTGCGGAAGTCCACGCCCTTGTGACGGCGGCCGTCGCGGAGCAGGGATGTCACCTGCTCGTAGTCGTCGATGGGGGAGCGCTCCAGCCGCAGCTCCAGCTCGTCGCCGCCGGACAGGTAGTACCGGGCGTTGGGCTCGCCGTCGGCCTGGTAGCGATACGCGCTCATCGTCTTGCCCAGCTTGGCGCTGGTGAAGCGCACCGCGTGCACCAGGGGCTCCTCGTTGGCGCGGCGCTGGAAGAGCACCTCCAGCGTGTCACCGCGCAGGATTTCCCCGGGCACGGCGACCCACCACACCAGAGTGCGCGTCACCACCTGCGCCAGCGCCGGGCCCACGTCGGAGCCCGCGGCGTTGACGAGCGCCGTCTCCAGGGGGCCGTTGATGCTCACCGACACGCGCTCCAGGCCCGCGGCCTTCACCGGGTCCGTGGGCACGGGCGCCGGCGTGGGCGCCGCGGCGACGGTGCCCGCGTCGGAAACGGCGTTGGGCATCTGGGCCGCGGCCTCTTCCGTCGCCTGAACCATCCGCTGCTTCCACCACCACACGCCGCCGGCGGCACCGCCGAGGATGAGTGACACGGCGACCACCGTGCCGAAGGGACTGCGCTTCGGAGGGGCACCGAGGGTGGGAAGGTTCGGCCGCATACAAGCTCCCTGAGTTGAAGTGGGTGGGCGGGCCCGGAACCGACGCGCGAGAAGCGGAATTCCGCCTCGTCGCGGTCTATTCGTCCGGGCCGTCTTCCAGCCCGTCGGGTGTGGTGTCGCGCAAGCCAAACTCCTTCATCTTCGTCTGGAGTGACTTGCGGCTGATTTGAAGCAGGCGAGCGGCCCGGGTGACGTTGCCACCCGTCTCCTCGAGCTTCTTCACGATGAGGTCCCGCTCGAGCTCGGCGGCCTTCATCCGGACGATGTCCTTCAGGCCGACCTCCCCCGTGGGAACGTCGATGGAGGCCACCGCGCTGGCCAGGTTGGCGCCCGCCTGGACGCTCGTTCCCTGGCGGACCGGCTCCGGCAGGTCTCGGGCGGTGATGAGGGGCCCGTCCGCGAACAAGAGCACGCGCTCGATGAGGTTCTCCAACTCGCGGATGTTGCCCGGCCACGCATAGCCCTGGAGCAGGGCCATGGCGTCGTCGGCGATGCCCTCAATCTTCTTGTTGAGGCGCCGGTTGTACTTCTCCACGAAGTGCCGGGCGAGCATGGGGATGTCGCTGCGGCGCTCGCGCAGGGCGGGCAGGGAGATGGGGACCACCGCCAGGCGGTAGTAGAGGTCCTTGCGGAAGCGGCCGGCTTCAATCTCCGCCTGGAGGTCGCGGTTGGTGGCGGCCACCAGCCGCACGTCCACGCGCGTCGTCTTGATGCCGCCCACGCGCTCGAACTCGCCCTCTTGGAGCGCGCGCAGCAGCTTCACCTGCATCTCCACCGGAATCTCGCCAATCTCGTCCAGGAAGAGGGTGCCCTCGTCGGCCAGCTCGAAGCGGCCGGGCTTGGACGTGACGGCGCCGGTGAAGGCCCCGCGCTCGTAGCCGAAGAGCTCGCTCTCCAGCAGCGTGTTGGGGATGGCGGCGCAGTTGATCTTGATGAACGGCTTGTCGCGGCGGCTGGAGGCCCCGTGCAGCGCGGTGGCGATGAGCTCCTTGCCGGTGCCGCTCTCCCCGGTGATGAGCACCGTGGACGGCGTGTCCGCCACCTTGTCGATGATCTTGTAGACCTCTTGGATGGTCGACGAGTCGCCGATGATGGCCGCGCGCGCCTTCACGTCCGGGCGCACGGAGCGGCGGGCGCTCTCGTTCGTCTTCGCGGCCTTGGCGACGACGGAGGACAGCTCCGCCTGGTCGAAGGGCTTGGTGATGTAGTCGAACGCGCCCGCCTTGATGGCGTCCACGGCGGAGTCCACCGTGCCGTGCGCGGTGATGATGATGACGGGGACGTCCGGGTTGGCGGCGCGGATGGTGCCGAGCACCTCCATGCCGCCCACCTTGGGCATCACCAGGTCCGTCACCACGATGTCCGCGCCGTTCTTGTGGAACTCGGCGAGCCCTTGCTCGCCGTTCTCCGCCACGGTGACGTCGAAGCCGTCCCGGCGCAGCATCGCGGCGAGCACCTTGCGGAGGTTCGCCTCGTCGTCGATGACCAGGACCTTGGCCATGGTGGGAGTCGTGACCGCGGGCGGCCGGAACTAACGACGTTCCGTGGCGCCAGCGCCCTCCAGGGTGCAGATGGCGTCCGGGTGCTTGATGCGCAGCAGCAGGGCCTCCAGCACGCGGAACGGGTGGTTCATCCGCGAGGCGCCCAGGTACGCCGCCACCATGTCCATGGACACCGCGAGGTCCATGTTCTCCCGGCCGGTGGACACCACCACGCCGGAGTCCCCGCGCAGGCGGTTGGACTGGTAGACGCCGTCCGACGCGAGCTGGCGGATGGTCTCAATCTCCAGCACGCCCGTCTTCTCGTAGATGCGGTGCAGTTGCGAGTACAGCCGCGGCGACAGGACGACGGCGTAGGGGCCGAAGTGGCCCTGCTCGTTGAGCTTGCGCGTGGCCTCGACGATGGCCTGGAACCCACCACCCGACGACGTCCAGTCACCCAGCGGCACCGTGAGCCGGCCGTTGGCCGTCATCAGGCCTTCGTAGCCCAGGCGCGCGTCACCGTAGAAGATGAGCTCGTCTTCCTGCTGCGCACACAGCGCGGCGGCGCCGGCGGCGGCCGACACGTCCAGTGGCATGTTGTGCGTGCGCGCGGCCTCGATGTCGCGCCAGTGCAGCAGGAAGTCCTTGTAGATGATGGGGATGGTCTTGAACTTGCGCGCGTCGGTGAAGACCATCGCGGTCTCCTGCTCGCCGACGATGTCCACGGCGCCGGGCGACACGCCCTGGAACTCGTCGTAGGGCACCGTCTGCACCCCGGCGCCCAGCGGCCCGTAGATGTCCAGGATGCGCCGGCCCACCAGCGAGCGCCGGGCGACCTGGATGACAGTCTCGTTCAGACGCGCCCACTCCTCTTCGCGGAGCGGGTTCTCGGCATGTCCAAGGAAGTCAGGCATGAAATGGGGCTCCAGAGGCATCGACTTGAAAGGGGGAAGAAAGCTTCAGCGACCGCTGCCGGAACCACCGCCACCCCGGCGCAGCGAACCCACGGTGAGCGGGTGCGACTCCACGGCGGGCGGCGGCGCGGGCAGGCCGTACAGCAGCCGCTGGGGCGGCAGGGACGTTGGCGGCTCGGAGGGGAGCCGGCCATGGCGGCCGTTGACGGAGAACGCCGGGCCGTCCGGGGCGGGCACCTGGACGGTGGCGGGGGCGGGCGCCTCGGCGGCCTGGAAATGACCGGGGACGAAGGGCTTGGCGAAGTGGTCGTTCTGACCACTGTCCAACATGCGGAGCATGTGAACGGCTTCGGAGACGTGCTCCTTCTCCTCGGCGGCCAGGTGCTGGAAGAACGCGCGGACCTCCGGGAGAGAGGCGGCACGAGCGTAGGCTTCGTACTCGTTGATCGTCTCCAGCTCACGTGCCAGCACGAGGCGGATGCGCGCCACGTCGTCCAAGTCACTGTCGGGAGGGCCGGCCATTGAAGCGGACCCTTGCAATCCAGGGGGTTCGGCGTCAAGCGAAACAGGGGGACGGGGTTTCAGGCTTCATGCCACCGAACGGCCCGCGTAGAGTCCGCCGCTCTCGTGACCACGTCCTCGCCCGAGTCTTCGCCCCCGCCGGTCGCGCCGGTCGTGCCTCCTCGTCCCGAGCGCTCAGGCGGCGGCGCCGCGCTGGTGGCCGCCGGCATCCTTGCCTCCCGGCTGATGGGCCTGGTGCGCGAGCGCGTCTTCGCCCACTACCTGGGCAACGCGGAGGCCGCGGCTGTCTTCAAGGCGGCGCTGCGCATTCCCAACTTCCTGCAGAACCTGTTCGGCGAGGGCGTCCTCTCCGGCTCATTCATTCCCGTCTACGCGCAGCTTCTGGGCCGCAAGGACACGGAGACGGCGGACCGGGTCGCGGGCGCCGTCTTTGGCATCCTGTCCCTGGCCACGGCGGTGGTGGTGGCGCTGGGCATGGTGTTCACCCCAGTCCTGGTGGATGCCATCGCGCCCGGCTTCCAGGGACAGGAGCGGGAGCTGGCCGTCCACCTGGTGCGTATCCTCTTCCCTGGCACGGGCATGCTGGTGCTGAGCGCCTGGTGCCTGGGCATCCTCAACAGCCACCGGCGCTTCCTCCTCTCTTACCTGGCGCCCGTCGTCTGGAACCTGGTCATCATCGCCGCGTTGGTGGCCGCGGGAGGCCGCTACGAGGAAGCGGCGTTGGTCTCGGTGCTGGCCTACGCCGTGGTGCTGGGCAGCTTCCTCCAGTTCGCGGTGCAGGTGCCCTCCGTCCTCAAGTTGCTGGGCCGCTTCCGCCCGACGCTGTCGCTGGCGGCGGAGCCCGTGCGACAGGTGCTGAAGAACTTCGGGCCGGTGGTGCTGGGGCGCGGCGTGGTCCAGGTCAGCGCCTGGGTGGACACGGCCTTCGCGTCGCTCATCTCCAACCGCGCGCTGTCCTCGCTGCTCTACGCGCAGACCCTCTACCTCATCCCCGTGAGCCTCTTTGGGATGGCGGTGTCCGCGGCGGAGCTGCCGGAGATGTCGCGGGCCACGGGTGAGGGCGCGGACGTGGCCGCGAAGCTGCGCCAGCGCATCGACGGAGGCGCACGCCGCATCTGTTTCTGGGTCGTCCCCTCCGCGGCGGCCTTCCTCTTCCTGGGCGACATGGTGGCGGCGGCGCTGCTGCAGACGGGGCGCTTCGACGCGGCGGACTCGCGTTACCTCTGGTACCTGCTCATGGGGGCGGCGCTGGGGTTGGTGGCCTCCACGGTGGGCCGCCTCTATTCCTCCGCCTTCTACGCGCTGAAGGATCCGAAGACGCCGCTGCGCTTCGCGGTGGTGCGCGTGGTGGTGGGCACCCTGGGCGCATGGGTGCTGGGCCTGCGGCTGCCGGGATGGCTCGGCGTGCCGCAGCACCTGGGCGCGGTGGGCCTGACCCTGGCGAGTGGCCTGGTGGCCTGGTTGGAGGCGGGGCTGCTGCGCCGCAAGCTGGTGAAGCAGCTGGGGCCGGTCGGCGTGCCGTCGGGGCTGCTGCCTCGCTTGTGGGGCGCCGCGGTGGTGGCCGGATTGGTGGCGGTGGGCATCAAGGTGGGCCTCACCTCGCTGCTCGGGCCAATGCCCGGCGTGACGGCGGAGTGGGGGGGAGACTTCCTCATGCCGCCGCGCCTGCACCCCGTCCTGGGCTTCGCCGCGGTGGCGCTCCCGTTCGGTGCCGTCTATTTCGGCATGTCGGCGGCCCTGGGCATCCCGGAGGCGGGGACGGTGTTGCGCAAGGTGGGGCAAAAGCTGCGTGTGGTGCGCTAATCTATTGGAATTGCTTGGTTCCCTGCCTGGCGAGCGGCCATTGTTTGGCGTTGCAATCATCAGGTCGGGGATGCTCTGACGCGGTGCCTCCGTTATGGACGGAGCGTTGGTGTCAACGACATGTGCGTCATCCGGCTTCCTCCGGACATGGCGCGCGTGTAGAGTGCGCCGCCATTTTCACCGGGGCCCGGCTTCTCGGGAAGCCAGGGTCGAATTCGCTTCAGGAAGGTCTCGCAGTGAGCGACGAGAAGAACGGTTCCAATTCTGGCGGGATGGGTCCCAAGAAGCCGAAGGCCACCTTCGGTGACGTGATGCTCGGCATCCCTTCCGGGGGAGCTCGCAGCGAGGGCGGTCGGGGCGAACAACGTGGCGGTGGCCGTGGAGGCGAGCGCGGCGGCAGCGGCCGTGGCGAGCGCGAGGCCCAGCCGCGTCCGGCGGGTGGTGCGCCGCGCGACGAGCGGGGTCCCCGTGGCGGAGGCGAGCGCCGTGGCGGAGGCGAGCGTCGTCCGTCGGGTCCCATGGTCGTCGTGAAGCGGGCGTCGGGTGCCATCGAGACGCGCGGTCCGGCAGGGGATGCTCCCGCCGAGGCGACCGCGACGGCCGAGGAGACGACCGCCGCCGCCGAGTCCTCCGCCGCGACGCCGGTCCCCACGCCGCGTCCGGTGACGCCGACGCCGGCGCCGACCCCCGCGCTGTATGAGGAAGTGCCCGAAACCCAGTCCTTCGCCGAGATGTTCGAGGCGCAGGCCAAGGAGGGTGGAACGCCGAGCCGCAAGGGCCTGCGCGTGGGCGAGAAGGTCCGTGGCGCCATCTTCCAGCTCGGCGCGGACACCGCGTTCGTGTCGGTGGAAGGCGCGGCCAAGAGCGAGGCGATGATCGAGCTTCGCGAGCTGAAGGACGATGAGGGCATCCTGCGCTTCGGCGTGGGTGACACCATCGACGCGCACGTGGTGGAGGTGGGCGCCAAGGGCATCCTCCTCAGCCGCGCGCTGGCCAAGGGCAGCGCGAACCTGGCCTTGCTGGCCGAGGCCCGCGCGTCCGGCATGCCCGTCGAGGGGCTGGTGCTGAGCGTGAACAAGGGCGGTGTGGAGGTCGCCATCGGTGACATCCGCGCGTTCTGCCCCATCAGCCAGCTGGACCTGCGCTACGTGGAGAAGCCGGACCAGTACATCGGCGAGAAGCTCCAGTTCCGCGTGAGCGAGGTCCGCGAGCGCAACGTGGTGCTGTCGCGCCGCGCGCTGCTGGAGGACGAGCAGCGGCAGCTGGCCGCGGAGACGCGCAAGCACCTGGCCCAGGGCAAGATCGTCAAGGGCAAGGTCACCGGCGTGCGCGACTTCGGTGTGTTCGTGGACCTGGGCGGCGTGGAGGGCATGATTCCCGTCTCCGAGCTCTCGTACACCCGCGTCGGTCACCCGAGCGACGTGGTCAAGGTCGGTGACGACGTCGAGGTCGAGATCCTCCGCATGGAGGCCGGCCAGCCGAACTCGCCGGACAAGTCCAAGCAGAAGGAGCGCATCACGCTGTCCATGCGCTCGCGCCAGGAGGATCCGTTCCAGAAGGCGCTGTCCGAAATCAAGGAAGGCGACCGGCTCCAGGGCAAGGTCGTCCGCCTGCAGCAGTTCGGCGCCTTCGTGGAGCTGCGTCCAGGCGTGGACGGGCTGATCCACATCTCCGCGCTCAGCGACCGCCGCATCGCGCACCCTCGCGACGTGGTGAAGGAGGGGGAGACCCTCTGGGTGGCGGTGGAGAAGATCGACGCGCAGGAGAAGCGCATCGGCCTGCGCCGCATCTCCGAGGAAGAGGCGCAGCGTCCTCCCGAGGAGCGCTCGGCGGCCGCCGCGGAGGCCGCCACGTCGGCGCAGGCCGCAGCGCCCCGTCCCAAGGTGGGCCAGGTCGTCGTGGGCAAGGTGGATCGCATCGAGCCGTACGGCGTGTTCCTCGCGTTCCCGGGCGGCAAGGGCTTGCTGCCCGCGAGCGAGACGGGCACCGAGCGTGGCACCGACCTGCGCAAGCACTACTCGCTGGGCCAGGAGGTGAAGGTGGCCATCCTGGACATCGACGCGTCTGGGAAGATCCGCTTGTCCGTCACCGCCGCCATCCGCGCGGAGGAGCGGGCCGAAGTGGAGGCCTGGCAGAAGACGCAGCAGCCGCAGGGCGCGGGCAAGAAGGGCTTCGGCACCTTCGCGGACCTGCTCAGCAAGGCGCGCAAGTAATTCCCTGTCTCCAGCGCTGATTTCGTGGATGTGGTCAGCGCTGGAGAAAGGTGTTGACGGTACAGGCGAGGGACGGTACTTACCGCCTCGCCTCTCTCTGCCGCGGGGTGGAGCAGCCTGGTAGCTCGTCGGGCTCATAACCCGAAGGTCGCAGGTTCAAATCCTGCCCCCGCAATTCGTTGTGCTTCGAAGGTTGACTGGAATCACAGTCGGGTGTCGATTAGTTGAGTCTCAAGACATGACGCGGGGTGGAGCAGCCTGGTAGCTCGTCGGGCTCATAACCCGAAGGTCGCAGGTTCAAATCCTGCCCCCGCAATTTCTTGAGCTTCGAAGCGTTGAACCCAAAACATGTCGCGGGGTGGAGCAGCCTGGTAGCTCGTCGGGCTCATAACCCGAAGGTCGCAGGTTCAAATCCTGCCCCCGCAACTCAAGTCGGCCCGGTCATTCTTCTGGAATGGCCGGGCCGATTTCTTTTTCGCGACTCGCCACGGCCACCGCCTGCCATCACTGTTGCTCAGCATCCAGCCGAGCGCATTGTGTCCGCTGGTGAAGGCGTACCCAGCACCACGGTCCATCTTCCTCGTAGGGGCTTGCCCCACCGGTGATGTGCGGCTCACGCCGCCGACAACGACGAGGAGGAGGCCATGGACACCGACATCACGCATGTCCTGCTGGTCGGAGGGACGGGGCGTTTTGGCGGCAGGTTGGCGTCGGCGCTGCTGGCGCGTCCCGGTATCCACCTGCACGTGTTGGTGCGTCCAGGCACACGCGGCGAGGCGCTGAGGGGCCTGGCTGAACATGGGGTGACGTTGGTGGGCGGGACGCTGGATGACATGCGCTCGCTCGACTCGGCGTTGGAGGGCGTGGACGCGGTGGTCTCCGCCGTGAGCGGACCACCCGAGGTGCGGGTGGAGGGGCAGCTCCGCTTGCTGGACTCCGCGCGGCGTCACGGCGTCGTGCGCTTCATCCCTTCGGACTACTCGCTGGACTACACCGACGCCGACGCGGGTGACGCCTTCATGGCTGCGCACCGCCGTGTCGCCGACGCCGTGGTGAAGAGCGGCGTGCCGCACACGTTCGTTCTGTGCGGCGCGTTCATGGAGACGGCGCTGTCACCGCGAGCGCAGGTGTTCGACTTCGCGCGCGGCGTTGTCTCGTACTGGGGGACGGGAGACGAGCCCTTCGACGTCACCGCGATGGCGGATGCGGCGCGATGGGTGGCGGAGGTGGTGGTGGATCCTCACGCCGCCGGCCAGCGGCTGGAGTTCGTGGGGGACGTGGCGACGGTGAATGGCGTGGCCGCCCTGTACGAAGCGCTGACCGGTCAGCGCCTGCGCCGCGTGTGCAGGGGCAGCGTGGAGGACCTTCGCCGGCAGCTCGTGCGCGCGCGGCCCGAAGGCGCGTTCGTCCAGGCGTCCTCCGCGCAGCTGAGCGTGCTCTCGCAGCTCGCGGGGAAGGGGAGGCTGCGTGAGCCGGCCACTGCCGAGGACACGCGGCTCCGGCCCATGACGTTGCGCGACTTCGTTGAGGCTCGGTGGCGGATGGTGCCTGCGTCCGCGCGAGTGACGTCGCCACTCGCATCACAGCCGTAGCCCGCGTGCGTCGGAGCCGGAGTCGTGTCAGCGCGTCTCTGTGGTGTGAACGGGCGTTCCGCGGTGCCCGGACACCCAGTCGCGCCAGGCTCCCGTGTCCAGAAAACAACCCCCGAAGCCCCTGCACGGCCATAATCGGTGCTCATGGCTCCGCCATCTTCTACGCAACCTGCCGTAACTACGGAATTCTGCGCTCCATTGGAAAAAATGCGCGTGTCGCCTTTCAACTTACATCTGCTGGGGCACTAATCTCTCGACCAGGTGACAATCTGTCACTCGGTCGCCTTCTGACCGTGACTGGGTGTTTCGGCGATGGGGCCGGAACCTTCGGCCCAGGCTGTAATGAAGGCGACTACCCCCGCCGTCGTAAAAATGGAGTCTCCCCACGTGAGAAGGTTGGTCGCCACGCTGTCCGGGCTTGCCCTGGTACTGTCCGGTACCAGTTCCGTCGCCCGGACGTTGCCGAACTACGATGCACTCCAGGACGCGAAGCCCGCGGGCCGTGCCGCCGCGGGGTTCAAGCCGGTCAACAGCAGCCTCAAGGGGGCGCGGGTCGCCCACAAGGACTCGCTGACCGGTTCCCCGACGTTCATCTGGACGAACCCGACCGCGGAGCAGAAGAAGCTCAGCGCCGGGTACGCGAAGATGTCTCCCGCCAAGGCGGCGCTGGCGCAGCTTGCTGCCCACGCCCCGCTCTATGGCCTGGCTTCCTTTGAGGCCGCGGGCGCGAAGGTCACGAACGTCAGCACCAACACGCAGGGTGTGAAGGTCGTGACGCTGGCTCAGGAGTCCTCGGGTATCGAGGTCTTCCGTCAGTCGCTGAAGGTCCTGCTGAACAAGCACAACGAGGTGGTTGCCATCTCCGGCAGCCTCTCCAAGCACGCCGCCGCGCAGATGCCCAGGTCCAAGGCGCGCTTCACGCTGCCGGCGACCGAGGCCATCGCCGCCGCGTACAAGGACCTCACGGGCGCCGCGCTGGACCGCAGCCTGCTCACCCGCGTGAGCGACGCCAAGAAGGGCGACAAGTACTCGCACTTCACGCTGGCCAGCTACGCGCGTCCGCTCGAGGAGGGGTTTGTCATCCCCGCCCGCGCGAAGCAGGTCTACTTCCCGCTGCCTGGCAAGCTGGTCCCCGCGTACTACGTGGAGATCAACACGGGCCGCGCGGACAGCGTGAACTCCGACTACTTCGCGTACGTCATCTCCGCCGCCGACGGTCAGTTGCTGATGCGCAACGACCTGAAGGCGCACGCGGAGTTCAGCTACCGCGTGTTCTCGGACACGACGCCGCCGTACACGCCGCATGACGGTCCGATCGGCAGCGGCGGTACGCCGCACCCCACCGGCCTCCCGGACGGCTATCAGTCGCCCTACGTGCCGGCGAACCTGATCACGCTCGAGAGCCTCCCCTTCAGCCGGAACGATCCCTGGCTGCCGGACGGCGCGACGGAGACCACGGGTAACAACGTCGACGCGTACGCGGACCTCACCGCGCCGGACTACTACAACACCGGCGACCTTCGCGCTTCCGTCACGGCTCCGGGCGTGTTCGACCGGGCCATCGACTTCAACATCCAGCCGGACGCCAACGCGGAGCAGATCGCCGCGGCGACGACCAGCCTGTTCTTCCTGAACAACTGGCTCCACGACTGGTACTACGACGCCGGCTTCGACGAGGCCTCCGGCAACGCCCAGCAGGACAACTTCGGGCGTGGCGGCGTGGCGGGTGACCGTCTGCAGGCGCAGGCGCAGGACTACAGCGGCACCGACAACGCCAACATGCTCACGCCGGCGGACGGTGCGTCGCCGCGCATGCAGATGTACCTGTTCGCCGGCCCGCGCGACTCGCGCCTGACGGCGAACGCGCCCGCGGAGGTCGCGGGTGACTACGAGGGTGGCGTGTCCTCCACCTTCGGTCCGCAGACGTTCGACCTCACCGGTAACGTGGTGTCGGCGCAGGACGAGGCCAACACCGCGGGGCCGACCGACCGTGACGGCTGCACCGCGCTGACCAACGCGGCCGAGGTCGCTGGCAACATCGCCATCATCGACCGCGGTAGCTGCGACTTCACCGCCAAGGTGCAGAACGCTCAGAACGCGGGCGCCATCGGCGTCATCATCCACGACAACGTCGCGGGTCCGACGATCGATCTGGGCGGCACGTCCACCACCATCACCATCCCCACGCTTCGCGTGAACCTGGATGATGGCAACCTGCTCCGGGGCTCCATCGCGGGTCTCAACGTCACGATGTACCGGGGTCCGACCCGGTGGATCGACGGCACCATCGACAACGCCATCGTGGCGCACGAGTGGGGTCACTACATCAGCAACCGCCTCATCGGGAACGCGTCCGGTCTGGGGAACAACCAGGGCCGCTCGATGGGCGAGGGCTGGGGTGACTTCACCGCCCTGCTGATGATGGTTCGCGCCGAGGACATCAACGTCCCGTCCAACGCGAACTGGAACGGCGCCTACGCCGCCGCGGGCTACGCCACGCGCGCGGACGCGAACTCCGAGTTCTACGGCATCCGCCGTGGCACGTACTCCTCGGACCAGACCAAGAACGCGCTGTCGTTCCGTCACATCATGGACGGCGTGGCGCTGCCCACGGACGTGCCGTTCAACGGCAACACGGGTCTGCCGAACTCGCAGGTCCACAACTCCGGCGAGATCTGGGCCACGATGCTGTGGGAGTGCTACACGGCGCTGCTCCGCGCGCATCCGTTCCAGGAGGCGCAGGACCGGATGAAGAGCTACCTGGTCAACGGGTACAAGCTCACGCCGGCGAGCCCCACGTACCTGGAGGCGCGTGACGCCGTCATCGCGTCGGCCTACGCCAACGACCCGGCGGACGCCGAGCGGTTCTGGAATGCCTTCGCCAAGCGCGGCGCGGGCGTCGGTGCCCAGGCTCCGGACCGCTTCTCCACGAACCACGCCGGTGTGGTGGAGAGCTTCGTCGTGGGCTCGGCCATCCAGTTCGTGTCGGCCGAGTTCATCGACGACGTGGAAGGCGGCAACTGCGACTACGACGGCATCCTCGACAACGGCGAGACGGGCCGCATCGAGGTCACCGTGCGCAACGTGGGTGCCAGCACGGCGTCCGCCTCCAGCGCCACGCTGACGTCCGCCTTCGCGGGCGTCGCGTTTGGCAACGGTGGCGAGGCGAACTTCCCGGCCATCCCCGTGTTCAGCGAGGCCACCATCTCCATCCCGGTCACGCTCAGCGGCGCGACCGACCAGCAGGTGGTGACCATCGACGTCGCCGTGCGCGATGAGGGCCAGGCGACTCCGGGTGATGTCACCGGGAGCGTTGAGCTCACGACGCACTACGACGAGCGGCGTGCGACCTCCAACATCGAGGACGTGCAGACCAGCCCGGAAAGCCTGCCGTGGGTGACCGAGTACGACGAGGACCTGACCCCGGCCGTCTTCAGCGTGGTCACCTTCGAGGACGGCAACCGCACGTTCTACGCGGAGAACACCGCCTCGTTCGCCGACGTCCGTCTCATCACCCCGGAGCTGCACGTCAGCGCGACCGAGCCCTTCGTGCTCAACTTCATGCACGCGTGGGACTTCGAGGATGACTACGACGGCGCCACGGTCGAAATCTCCGACGACGGTGGCAACACCTGGGTGGACATCGGCGAGCCGATCCACAACTCGGTGCTCGAGGACTACGAGGGCAACGAGAACCCGCTGGCCGGCAAGCCCGCGCTGTCGAGCTACAACCCGGAGTTCCCGGGCATGCTGCCCGCGACCATCGACCTGGGCATGGCCTACGCTGGCAGGACGGTGCAGGTCCGCTTCCGCGTCGGTACGGACATGAGCTTCGGCTACACGGGCTGGCTGCTGGATGACCTCGCGTTCACCGGCATCACCAACACCCCGTTCACCACCATCGCGACGGAGGACGGCGTGTGCGGTCTCCCGAACGCGGCGCCCACCGCCAACGCCGGTGCGGACGCTGCGGTCCTGGTGGGCGATCAGGTGACCCTCTCCGGTTCGGCCACCGACCCGGAAGGTGACACGCTGACCTACGCCTGGACGCAGACGGCGGGCCCGTCGGTCACCCTGTCGGGTGCCGACACCCTGACGGCGTCGTTCACGGCGCCCGCGGTCTCCGCGGCCACCACGCTGGTGTTCCACCTGACCGTCTCTGATGGCACGAACTCGACCATTGACTCGGTGAACGTGAGGGTGACGCCGCCCAACCGCGCGCCCACCGTGAACGCGGGCCTCGACGGCACGGTCGAGGAGCGCGCTGAGCACACGCTGAGCGGCTCCGCCAGCGACGAGGACGGCGACGCCCTCACGTACCTGTGGACCCAGGTCTCCGGTACGCCGGTCGCGGTTCGTGGCTACACCACGCCGACGGCGACGTTCATCGCGCCCGAGGTCACGCTGGATGAGACGCTGGTCTTCCGTCTGACGGTCAGCGACGGCATCCTCAGCACGAACGACACGGTGTCCGTGACGGTCACCCACGTGAACCTCGCGCCCATCGTCTCCGACACGTCCATGAGCTTCGACGCGGGCACTGTCACCGTGACGGCCTCCGCGGTCGACCCGGACGGTGATGCGCTCAGCTACAGCTGGGAGCAGACGGGTGGTTCGACGGTCGCCATCAATGGCGCCGACACGTCCGCCATCTCCTTCGCCACGCCGCTGCCGGGCTCGTACGAGTTCACCGTGACGGCGACGGACGGCTCGGCCACTGCCACCAAGGCGGTGCCGGTGACCATCATCGATGGTTCTCTGCCGGTGAACGCGCCGCCGACGGTGAATGCGGGCCTCGATGCCACGGCGGAAGCCGGCGACATCGTGACGCTCAGCGGCTCCGCGAGCGACGCCGAGGGTGACACGCTGACGTACCACTGGGAGCAGATTGGTGGCACGCAGGTGACCCTGACGGGTGGCGACACCCTGACGCCTTCGTTCACCGCGCCCAGCACGGCCAACGGTGACACGCTGGGCTTCATCCTGACGGTCAACGATGGCACCTCGACCACCAGCGATGTCGTGCGCGTCGTCGTGGCGGCGGATCCGGTTGTCATCCCGGAGAACACCGCTCCGGACGCTGACGCGGGTGAGACGGCCACTGTCGACGCGGGCGCCACCGTGACGCTCAACGGCACGGCGACCGACGCCGACGGCGACACGCTCACCACCGTCTGGACGCAGATCGGCGGCCCGGACGTGGTGCTGTCCGACGCCAACGCCCTGACGCCGACGTTCACCGCGCCGGCCGCGGGTGAGCTGGCCTTCCTGCTCACGGTCTCCGACGGTATCGCGACGTCGACCGACGTGACGATCGTCCGCGTCACCGCCGCGCCCGAGGAGAACGTCGCGCCGGAGGCCTCCGCTCGCGCGGTGGTCTCTAGCAACCAGACGTCGGCCACGCTCGACGGCTCGGCTTCCAGCGACGCGAACGGCGATGCGCTGACGTACGCCTGGACGCAGGTCTCCGGTCCGACCGCGACCATCTCCGGCGCGGACCAGGCGGTTGCGGTCGTCAACCTGCCTGACACCAACGACCAGACGGCGTCGTTCTCGTTCCGCCTCACGGTGACGGACGAGGCCGGCCTCGAGAACAGCACCACCGTGCAGTTCTCCGCCCGCAACGGCGGTGGTGATGACGGTGGTGGCTGCTCCGCGACGGGCGCGGGCGCTCCGGTCGGCATGATCGGCCTGGCGCTGCTCGGCCTGCTGCGCCGCCGTCGTCAGAGCTGAGACGCGCGGGTCCTCCTCCTGCCTCCGGGCGGGAGGAGGCCTTTCGCGGGGCCCGGATGAAGTGAGTGTCCGGGCGTCGCGGAACGCCGACTGAAAAGGAAGTTCCTGGCGGCCGGCTCCCGGATTCAAGGGGCCGGCCGTCGCCTTTTTCAGGCGGGGCCAACTCGACCCGCTCACCAGTCGAAGTCCTACGGAGGGGTGCGACCCTTCCTGTGGGCGCGGCGTGCGGTAGCCTCTTCACTATGAAGAAGACCGCTGCCTCTCCCGGCGCCTCCGTGGGTCTCAGCCGCCGTGTGCTCCTGGGCGGAACCGCCGCCGCCACGGCGCTCGCCTCCCTGGAGGTCTCCGCCTCCGCGGCCCCGACGCCCGCGCGGCCCTTCGAGCTCGCCGAGGCCACCGTGGCGGACCTCCAGGCCGCGATGAAGACAGGGGCGCTCACCGCGCAAGGCCTCGCGGAGCGCTACCTCGCACGCATCGCCGACTGGGACGCGCGCGGGCGCCTACCGCTGCGCTCCGTCATCGAGCTGAACCCGGACGCGCTCGCCACGGCCGCCGCGCTCGACCAGGAGCGCCGCGAGAAGGGCCCTCGGGGCCCGCTGCACGGCATCCCGGTGCTGCTCAAGGACAACATCGCCACCGCGGACCGGATGCAGACGACGGCGGGATCCCTGGCGCTGGTGGGCGCGCGGCCGCCTCGCGACGCGTTCATCGTGGAGCGCCTGCGGGCCGCGGGCGCGGTCATCCTGGGCAAGACGAACCTGAGCGAGTGGGCCAACTTCCGCTCCACGCGCTCGGCCAGCGGCTGGAGCGCGCGGGGTGGCCAGACGCGCAACCCGTATGCGCTCGACCGGACGCCCTCGGGCTCCAGCTCGGGCTCGGGCGCGGCCACGGCCGCCAACTTCTGCGCCGTGTCCGTGGGCACGGAGACGGATGGCTCCATCGTGTCGCCTTCAGCGGCCAGCGCGTTGGTGGGGCTCAAGCCGACAGTGGGACTGGTGAGCCGCGCCGGCATCATCCCCATCTCCCACAGCCAGGACACCGCCGGCCCCATGACGCGCACCGTGGCGGATGCCGCGGCGCTGCTCAGCGTGCTCGTGGGCGTGGACCCGGCGGACGCGGCGACGGCGGCGAGCCGGGGCAAGGCCCACGCGGACTACACCCGGTTCCTCGACGTGGACGGGCTGAAGGGCGCCCGCATCGGCGTGCCCCGGGAGCGCTTCTTCGGCTACCACCCGGCCACCGACGCGCTCGTGGAGGAGGCCCTGGCGTTGATGAAGTCCCGTGGCGCCATCCTCGTGGACCCTGCGCCGATTCCCACGGCGGCACAGCTCGACGCCCCCGAGCTGGACGTTCTGCTCTACGAGTTCAAGGCGGGGCTGGAGGCCTACCTCGCGACGCTGGAGGAGGGGACGGCCCCGCGCACGCTCGCGGAGCTCATCCGCTACAACGAAGCACACGCGTCGTCGGAGCTGCCGTACTTCGGCCAGGAAATCTTCCACATGGCGCAGGCCAAGGGGCCCCTGACGGACAAGGCCTACCTCAAGGCCCTCCAGGCCTGCCGCCGTCTGTCGCGTGCGCAGGGGCTGGAGGCGGTGATGAAGAAGCACAGGCTGGATGCGCTGGTCGCGCCGACGCAGGCGCCCGTGGGGCTCATCGACCCCATCAACGGCGACCACTGGCTGGGCAGCAGCTCCACGCCCGCGGCCGTGTCGGGCTACGCCTCCATCACCGTGCCCGCGGGGTTCGTGTATGGCCTGCCCGTGGGACTGTCCTTCATCGGCGGGGCCTGGAGCGAGCCCCTCCTGCTGAAGCTGGCCTATTCCTACGAGCAGGCGTCGAAGCACCGCCGCCCGCCCACCTTCGCGGAGACGGCGGACCTGCGGGTGCCCGCGGGCGCGGGGGGCCCGCCCGCCAGGCCCTGACTCAGGGCTCCGGCGAGGTCGCCCAGGGCGTGGTGGCCTGGAGCACGGCTTCCTGGAGCGCCTCCGTGCGCAGGTGCGCGATGTGCTGGTACTCCGGGTCCGCCACCATCTGCAGGAAGGCCGCGCGGCTGGGATAGCGGACCAGGAGCACCGCGTCCCACGTCTGCCCGGGCTCGGCCACCAGCGCCGTGGAGCCGTCTCCCGCGTAGAGGGGCTGGGCGCCCACCTTCTGGATGAAGGGCATCACCGCGCTCGCGTAGGCCTCATAGGACGCGCGTCCGCCTTCCTTGAAGCGCACCAGGTTCAGGATGACCACGGGGCCTCCTGGATCCTCCTGCATGAAGCGTTCAACGTCGGTGCGCTGGGGATCGACGGCCACGATGCCTCCTCGGTTCGGGATGAAAGTTATTCCAATGTGCCAACGGAGCCGCCACCGGGCTGCTCACGCTGGTGGTCGAGATATGCGGCGAAGCCTGCCTTGGATTGGATGCGGAAGGCGGGGATTCTGGCGAGCGCCTCGGGCGGGAAGGCGTATTGCTCACACACGAGGCTGGCGCGGCTCGCGCCCTCCTGGCTTCCGGTGAAGGGCCGCACCTCGTGCTGGAGGTCGCCGCGGAAGTGTACCAGCAGGCCCTCGCGGGGGCGGATTTCACCCACGGGGGTGTCGTGGTGGAGCAGGCGCAGCTCGCCGCCCCGGGCGCGCTCGGGGACCTGGAGGTAGAGCACGCTCACGTGCCGGGGCGTCGCATCGGGGACGCCGCTGGGCTCCTGGAGTGTCGCGTCGATGTGTCGCCCCACGCCGCGCCCCGCCTCGAGGAGCAGGAGGTTGAGATAGAACGCATTGGGGACGGGCCGCTCCCACCGCGAGCCCCAGAGCCGCTCGTGCCAGGGCAACAGTCCCTTCGCGCTGGCCGGGTCCAGCACGCGGGCCAGGTAGCGCGCCAGGAACGGGAAGCGGGCCTCCAATGTGGCACGGCCCTCGTGCGTGAAGATGAATGCAAACCCGCGGCTGGCCTGGAACGTCCCCATCAACGGACTGCGGGCCACGAAACGCGAGCCGAGCAGGGCGGTCCGCAGGTCATGAAGCGCGGTGCGGGGCAAGGCCTCTCGGCGGGTGATGTAAGCGCGCACGCGGGGACTCGGACTTCAGGGTGAATAAGAGAACCGTAGCAGTTTTACAGCCTACCTTATAGGTTGCAGCCTTGCCGATGCTTCTCAACTCCTTGGAGACGGACACATGAGCCAGCAACCTCGAGCCTCTCACGCGCCTCCGCCCGCCGCTCTGCAGATGACGCAAATGGTCTATGGCTTCTGGGTTTCCCGAAGCCTTCAAATCATGGCGGAACTCGAGCTCGCGGATACCATCGGTGATACGCCCAAGACGGTGGAGGAGCTCGCCGAGGCCAGCGGGACGCATGCGCCCACGCTGCGCCGGTTGCTGCGGCTGCTCAGCGGCCTGGGCGTGCTCGTGAAGGATGAGTCCACGCAGCGCTGGGCCCTCACGGAGCTGGGCGGAATGCTTCGCAAGGACAACCCCGGCTCCGTGTATGGCTCGCTCCGGGCGCATGGCCACATCCTGTCGTGGCAGGCGTGGGGAGACCTGGCCACCGCCTTGAAGACGGGCAAGCCCACGGTCGAGAAGTTCATGGGCGACTCGTTCTTCAACTACATGACGACACATCCCGACGTCGCCGCCATCTTCAATGGCAGCATGGCCGCGTACCAGACGCTGAACGCGCCCGCGGTGGTGAACGGGTATGACTTCTCCTCCGCGCGCAGCATCGTCGACGTGGGCGGCGGCACGGGCATGTTGCTGACGCACATCCTCAAGGCCAACCCCGGCGTCCGCGGCACTGTCTTCGAAATGCCTCACGTCGCAGTGGAGGCCCGCGAGCGGATCGCCGAGCAGGGGCTGACGCCGCGGTGTGACGTTGTCGCCGGTGACTTCTTCCAGCGCATCGTCCCCGAAGGCCAGGACGTCTACATCCTGTCGCAGATCCTCCATGACTGGGATGACGAGCAGAGCCTGGGCATCCTCAAGTGCATCCGCGCGGCGATGCGCCCCGACTCGCGGCTGCTCATCGTGGAGACGGTGCTGCCCGGCGACAACGTGCAGCACTTCGGCAACCTCTACGATCTGGCCATGCTCGTGCTCGTGGGCGGCCGGGAGCGCACGGGCCCGGAGTACACGGCGCTCTTGGAGAAGGCGGGCCTGAGACTGTCCAACGTCTTCCCGACGACGATGCCGCCCAGCGTCGTCGAAGCCGTGGTGGCCTGAGCCTCCGCCGGTCGCCGTGAGGCGGGGGCTCCGCTTCCGCCCGCCTCCAGCGCCGCCCGGACGTGTCGAGCATGGCCAGGGGGGGAAGCCCGCCCACCCCAGGTGAGCCGTCCTCCCGTGGTGCGCAGGGTGGGCCGCGCGGCAACGCAGGTGCCGCCCGGCCGCCCGCTCAGGGGTGGGGCAGAAAAGCGCAAGGTACGTTTTCGACTGGAATGACCTTCGTTTAGAGTGGGGCGCAAGCCGTATGAGCGCCTTCCTCGACACCATTCTGGCCTTCCCGACCGCCCTCTTCACCATCGTCCTCGGCGTGGTGATGACGTACTGGCTGTTCGTCATCGCGGGCGCGGTCGGCATCGACCTGTTCGATGGGGACGTCACGTTGGAGTCGGGCGGCAAGGCGCTGAGCGGGGCCATCGAGGGGGGGGGC
>NZ_JABXEO010000107.1:0-23976 GCF_013372585.1 Myxococcus sp. AM010 | reverse complement strand
GCCCCCGCCGCCCCCGCCACCGCAGCCGGTGGTGCGGCCCATCTCGGACAACGAGCTGCGCCGCATCAACGACTCCATCTCCCGGCAGACCTTCGCCGAGGACAAGATGCGTGTGCTCGTCTCGGCGGCCCAGCACCACTACTTCCTGGTCTCCCAGGTGGGTCAGCTGCTGAGCCACTTCCAGTTCACCCAGGACAAGCTGGCCGTGGTGCGCGAGCTGCGGCCGTACATCCTGGACCCGCGGAACGGCCACACGCTCTACAGCTACTTCTCCTTCTCCAGCGACAAGAAGCGGCTGGATGAGATTCTCGCGCAGCACTGAGCCGCGCGGGCTGTCAGACAGGCAGCAGACTCCGGGCGTCGCGGGAAGTGCTCCCGCGGCGCCCGTCGCATTCTAGAACGAGCACACCGCTCCACGCGGGAAGAGGCGGCCCGCCGGGATGGGCATGAAGGCGCGCTCCATGGCCTCCGCGGCCTCCGCCAGCGAGCCATGCGACGCTTCGATTCGGGCGAAGCGCGTCCGCATCCGGTCCAGGATTTCCGCGGGCAACAGCCGCCGCGCCATGGGAAACACCTGCGCCTCCTCCACCCCGGTGTGCCCCCGGTACAGCCGCAGCCAGTCGTCGGCCGCGTCGAGCATGCGCACGGGGTCTGTCCCCCCTCCGCGCAGCATCGTCTCCGCCGCGCAGAGCATGGCCACCGCATGCTCGCTGCCGGTGCCGTGCTCGCCGGACACCTGGGCCAGCAGCCCGGGCGCCAGCGGCAGCCGGTGCGCCACCATCGTCTGGAAGAGCACCATCTCCTTCGCGTGGTGGCTGCCGTCCACGAAGGTGAGGAAGAAGTTCGCGGCGCGCAGGAAGAGCGAGGCCGAGACGAACTCCCCTTCGCGGCCCTTCGTCACCGCCCGCTCCAGGACCTCCAGCACGCGCTGGATGTGGCGGTGCTCCTGGCTCAACACGTCCAATGCATCCATGACCGACCCCTTCACACCGTGCGGGAAAAGCGGGGACGCTCCGTCCCCGCGAGATACGCGTCGAACACCATGGCCACGTTGCGGACGAAGAGCCGCCCCAGGGGCGTCAGCGCCAACTGCGCGCCGGTGCGCGTCACCAGGCCGTCGTCCTCGAACGCGCGCAGCCGCTCCAGCTCCCGCGCGAAGTAGTCGGCGCCGTCCGCCCCCAAATCCACCCAGAAGTTGCACATGAGCCGGGTGATGACCGCGCGGCGCCGCTGGTCGTCCGCCGTCAGCGACAGGCCCCGCTCCGTGGCCAGGCAGCCCTGGGAGACGCGCTCGTAGTAGCGCGGCAGCGCGCGGACGTTCTGCGCATATGCGCCGTCCACGTCGCTGATGCCGGTGCTGCCAATGGCCACCACGTCCGAGGCGGCCTTGACGGTGTAGCCCTGGAAGTTGCGGCCCAGCCGGCGCTCGGCCTGCGCGCGCGCCAGCTCGTCCTCGGGCACCGCGAAGTGGTCCATGCCAATGGGCCGGTAGCCCGCGGAGACGAACGCCGCGTAGGCGGAGCGGAACAACTCCAGCTTGGCGCGCCCGCTCGGAAGGGCCTCCGCGGGCATGCGCCGCTGGTGCTTCAGCACGTCGGGCATGAACGCGAAGGAGTAGACGGCCAGCCGGTCCGGCCGCATCGCCAACACCGTGTCCAGCGTGCGGGCCCACCCTTCGGCGTCCTGGTGGGGCAGGCCGTAGATGAGGTCGAAGTTCACGCCCTTGAAGCCCAGCAGCCGGGCGTGCTCCAGCAGCGCCCGCGTCTCTTCCGGGGACTGGAGGCGGTTGGTGACCTGCTGCACGCGCGCGTCGAAGTCCTGCAGGCCCATGGACACGCGGTTGAAGCCCAGGCTCCGCAGCAGCGTGAGCTGGCCGGGCGTCGTCACGGCCGGGTGGATTTCGATGGCCACCTCCGCGTCCTGCGCGATGCGGAAGCGGCGGGTGAGCGCCGTCCACAGCCGCTCGAGCTGCCGCTCATCCAGGAAGGTGGGCGTGCCTCCGCCCCAGTGAATCTGGGACACCGAGCGCCGCGCGCCGAGCCGCTGCACCACCAGGTCCAGCTCCAGCTCCAAGTGGTCGAGGTACAGGTCCGCCGCGGCCCGGTCCCGGCTGATGACGACGTTGCAGCCGCAGTACCAGCAGAGGCTGCGGCAGAAGGGCAGGTGCACGTAGAGCGACAGTGGCTCGGCGCTCACCCGGGTGCCCGCTTGCTGGAGCCGCTCCACCAGGTGCTCCGGACCGAAGTCCTGCCGCCACGCCGGCGCCGTGGGGTAGCTGGTGTAGCGAGGGCCGGAGACGTCATACCGGCGAAGCAGGGCTTCGGGCGGCGTGGGGACTTCCTGGCGGAGGGGCTCCATCTCACCGCTTCGCCCCTTCCAAGCCTCGTGCCAGGAGTTCCCTGGAGGGACTTCGGGCGGCACATAGAACAAGAAGTGCAAGCCTTGCGGCAGGGGCTGTGCTCGGTGCAAACGCTGCGGGTCAAGGCCCGAGTCGTGTGTAGTGGCCTCGGTGAAAGGCGGCTCCTTGGCGGCATCATGCAGCGGCGGTGTTCATCCCGGGTCCAGCGCCCAGGTTCCATTTTCCCAGTTCGTCAGGGTCTGCCAATGGGATGACGTTCTGCGTATTATGAAGCGCATGGGGACCGACCCGTGAGACATTGCCCGGCGTCTGCTCGACGATGTGGTGCCACTGCTTGCCTGGTCCCGCCGAGCCCAGGGCGCTCTTGAGGCCACTGGACGAGCCCCAGGACCTGAAGCTGGCTGGAGTGCCTCCCGCTGCGACTCCTCTCCGGCCCTGGGCCGTCATGGCAATCGCTGTGGCAGGTAGGGAGACGACGACGGTGCTGCCTTCAACGGCGACCACGCTCACCTGTCCTATGTGCGCCAAGTGGATGCCTGCCTGTGCGACCCCTGCGACCGCAGCATCCGTGAAGTGGGGCAACATCGACAGCCGCGAGGCCAACCATGCAGCGCCCCCGGTCATGCCATGGCTCACCACCACGGTGACCGCGAGGATGAAGACGCGCGCCACCTCGGGCCTACTCGGTTGGCGAAGCGATGGCCGGCCTGTTCCAATTCCACCCAGGTGGTGGCCCAGTCCGTGGCCGTCTTCAGTTCCCGGCTCGCGTCCACCACCTCCAGGAACGTCTCCAATCCCAGGTAGATGAGCAGGACCGCGGAGACGATGGCCGCCGCCTTGGTGAACACCGGCTCGGGATTAGCTGCCAGGACGGTCCAGGTGATGAGGCCCGTTGCGATGACGGTGTAGAAGAGCTGGGGTGCCAGGGTCTTCTCCACCGACCGGGCGATGCGCTCCTTGAGTGGCTCCAGCGACAGGCCCAGGGCGACTCCCAGCTTGTCCCACGCGCCCAGGCCCAGCCCGTCGTCGAGCAGGGAGAGGCAGTGGTCCCTGCGCTGGCCTGGCTCACAGAGACCGCCAAAGCTCTTGCGCATCAAGCGCTGCCAGCGGGTGTCCGCACTGTTGCCCGGGTGGGAGGCGCGCACCAGCCCGCCTTGCCGCGGAGCACGGAGCGTCAGGGGCACCTCCCGCAGCTAGCGAGCCAGTGCCTCCTCGAATACTTCCGCGTCCACCTTCACGGACGTGTTCGAGGAGGACGGCCTGTACTCCAGGGGCGGCCCCTGCCCCGTGTCGAGGCGGATGACACGCGGCGTGGCGCACGCATTGAGTAGGGTGAGGAGCAGGACCGTGACGCCCAGACGGCTTGCCATGAGACGCTTTCCGGATCGAGGAGGGCTTCAATCTACGGAAAGGTCGTCCCAAAGACGATGACGTCCCGTCCGTCCTCGTCGCCCTGCTGCGAAGGGAGTGCTGCGCTGCCTCTGCACCACGGTACAGCTCGGTTCAAAACCCGGTTGCGCTGGTCACGACGGGGGCCGGCGAGAACTTTCGGCACATCGAGTCCACGGGACAGTCCCATCCCGAAGCTCAAGTCCTTGACGTCACGGAACGCCTCTTCGCACGAGAAGCGCTGGAGTCTCTTGGCGTGGCCGATGACCCGAGTCCACTCGGCCGCCAGACGCCTTCCAGCAGATGCAAAGCCTCACAAGCAGCCTCCATCCCCAGCCATGACTGCTCTCGATGCGTACGCTTCAGTCAGCATCCATATGACTAAGGGCGGATATCGGGAATGGCAGGCCCCAGGAACCGGGCCTCCATGCGCTTCACCTCACCGGAGGCCGCGTCCGCCACCTCGACGGTGAAGTGGAACGGCAGCTCCGTACGGCTCCGGTCCACGGTGATGAACAGCGGCACCCGGAAGCTCTCCAGCGAGCCGAGCGTCACCTGCGCCTGCGGCACCACCACCTGCGCGGGCACGGGGCTGTCCACGCGGAGGGTGAGCACCGTCTCGGAGGGGTTCTTGTTCACCAGGTGCAGCTCGAACTGGTTGCGCACCGTGCCCTGCTCGACGACGTAGGGCATGCCCTGGAAGCGCAGCAGGTTCGCCTCGAAGGGCACGCGCCGCACGAGGCTCAGCGTGAGGCCCGCCACCGCCACCAGCATCAACGCGCCGTAGAGGAACAGCCGGGGCCGGAGCACCCGCCGCGGCTGTCCGTCCAATCCGTTGAGCGAGTCATAACGGATGAGTCCTCGCGGCCGGCCCAGCTTGTCCATGACGCCGTCGCACGCATCCACGCACTGCGCGCACGCCAGGCAGTCCATCTGCAAGCCATTGCGGATGTCGATGCCCGTGGGGCACACGGCCACGCACCTGAAGCAGTCCACGCAGTCGCCGCGCGGCGGCGCCGTGGCACCAGGAGGCACCTTGAGCATCCGGCCCCGAGGCTCTCCGCGCCGCGTGTCATAGCCGACGATGAGCGAGTCCCCATCCTGCATCGCGGACTGGAGCCGGCCATAGGGACACACCACCACGCAGAGCTGCTCACGGAACCACGCGAAGTTGAAGTACAGCGCGCCCGTCACGGCCATGGCCCAGGCGAAGGCCACCGGCGAGGCCACCGGGCCCTCGGACACCATCGCGACGAGCCCACCCGCCGAGACAAAGAGGCTCAACGCCGCGTGCGAGATGAGCATCGACACAGCCGCGTATGCGCCATGCTTGAGCACCGCCCGCAGCACCCGCGCGGGTGTCCAGGGCTCCCGAGCCACCTTCAGCCGCCGCTCCCGGGGCCCATCGAAGAGCCGTTCAATCGGGCGATACAGCGCCTCCAGGAACACCGTCTGGGGACACGCCCAGCCGCACCACACGCGCCCCAGCCACGCGGTGAAGAACAGCAGGCCGAAGCCCACCGACGTCAGCAGGAACAGGACGCGCCAGAAGTCCTGCGCGTTGTACGTGCCACCAAACAGATAGAAGCGGCGCGCCGCCACGTCCAGGTGCACCGCCGGGTGGCCCCCCACCTCCACCAGTGGCAGGGCCAGATAGACGGCGATGAGGACCGCGAAGCCCACCCGCCGCCGGGTGATGAACCGGCCGCGCACGTCCGCCGGGTGGAGCGCCAGCCGCGAGCCATCCGCGTGGATGGACGTGAGCTGGTCGATGCGCGGGCCATCCCGCCGCGGTTCCGCAGACATGGGCTGCTTCCTCTCCGTGAGCTACGGCTGCTCGGGCTCGCCCTGCGGCGCCTTGCCGCCGGGCGCGTCGGTGCCCTTGAGCGTGAGCAGGTAGGCGGTGACGGCCTTGACGCGCTCGGCCCCCAAGGTGCGCTCCCACGCGGGCATGCCCTTGGCCACCACGCCGTCCGCCACGACCTTGTGGATGGCCATGGGGCCGCCACCGTGCATCCAGTACGCGTCCGTCAGGTTGGGGCCGATGAGCCCCTGGCCCTGCGCGCCGTGACAGGCCGCGCAGTTCGCCTGGAACACCTGCTTGCCACTCTCCAGGGAGGCCAAATCCCTGGCCAGCGCGAGCAGCATGTCGTCGGACGCCGGGGTGTTCCCGGACGCGCGCTTCGCCACCGCCGCGGACTCGGCGGCGTACTCACCGAGCTGTCCGGGCCCCGCCTCTGCGATGTGGTACCAGAACCAGTAGCCCGCGCTGAAGACGATGGACGTCCAGAGGATGAACAGCCACCAGTTGGGCAGGTGGTTGTCGTGCTCCTCGATGCCGTCATAGACGGAGTGCAACAGCGACTTGTCACTGCTCATGGCCGCCCTCCCCCTGCTCGCTCAATGGCATCCGCGCGAGCGTGTCGAAGTCCCCGCTGCGCCGCGCCACGAACACCCAGGCGACGACGCCGAGGAACACCGCGATGAACAGGACCAGGGCGAAGAGGGGCAGCTCGGTGAGCGACATCCCCTGATAGAATTGCTTGTACATCAGCGGCCCTCCTCACTGGCGATGGTGGCGGCGGGCAGACGCGCCGCCGGCGCGGGCGACTTCTCCGGCGGAGCGGGCAGGTCCTGCGGCCCACGGCCCAGGCGCTGGAGGTAGGAGATGATGGCCACCATCTCCGAATCCCACGCCACCTGGACGCCCTGCGCCGCCAGGTCCGCGGTGATGCCCTCCGCCTGCGACTTCTGGCGCGCCTCGGCGCCGTCCACGTCCGCGTTGGAGTACGGCACGCCCAGCCGCTGCATCAGCGCCAGCTTCTTCGGCGCGTCCTTCACGACGATGCGCTGCTCGGCCAGCCACGGGTACGGCGGCATGTTGGAGCCGGGGCTCGTCGCCCTGGGGTCCATCATGTGCGTGTAGTGCCAGAGGTTCGGGTACTTGCCGCCCAGCCGGTGCAGGTCCGGCCCCGTGCGCTTGCTGCCCCACTGGAAGGGGTGGTCGTAGATGAACTCCTCCGCGCGGGACACGTCGCCGTAGCGCTGCGTCTCCGCCACGAAGGGGCGAATCATCTGCGAGTGGCAGGTGTAGCAGCCCTCGCGGACGTAGAGGTCACGGCCCTGGAGCTCCAGCGGCGAGTACGGCTCCTGCGCCTGACCGTGCGCCGGCACCGCCTGCTTGAGCATGATGGTGGGCAGCAGCTCCGCCACACCGCCAATCAGGATGGCGATGAGCGTGAGCACCGTGAAGGCCAGCGGCCGGCCCTCGATGAGCCCGAACCACGACGGCCGGCCTGCTTCACGGTCCCTGCGGGTGACAATCCAGGCGAACTCGCCCAGCACCATGATGGCGCCCAGGAGCACCACCGCGCGCACCGGCTTCGCCCACCCGAGGAACATCGTCACGGTGAGGATGGCGATGGCGAACACCAGCGGCCGGCCGGTGACGACCTGCACCCAGCCGGGCGCCGGGGCCCTGGCGGGCGCGGCGACGGGCGCGGGGGCGGGCGGCTCCACGACGATGGTCGCCTCTCCGTCCACGGCCTTGCCGGCGCGGGCCGTCTTCCACAGGTTCCACGCCATCATGATGAAGCCCACCAGGTACATGGACCCGCCGGCGAAGCGGACGATGTACATGGGCCGGATGGCCAGCAGCGTCTCCACGAAGTTCGGGTAGAGCAGCGTGCCGTCGGGGTTCGCCGCGCGCCACATGAGGCCCTGCGTGACGCCGCTGATCCACATGGAGACCATGTAGAGGAGGATGCCCACCGTCCCGAGCCAGAAGTGCGCGTCCGCCGCCTTGGGCGAGTGCAGCTTCGTGCCGTACAGCCTGGGCACCAGCCAGTAGAACATGCCGGCCGCCATGAAGCCGTTCCACCCCAGCGCGCCGCTGTGGACGTGGCCGACAATCCAGTCCGTGTAGTGGCCCAGCGCGCTCACCGACTTGATGGACAACAGCGGCCCCTCGAAGGTGGCCATGCCGTAGAAGGTGACGCCCGCGATGAGGAACTTGAGGACGGGGTCCTCGCGCAGCTTGTACCAGGCGCCCTTCAGCGTGAGCAGGCCGTTGAGCATGCCGCCCCACGACGGCGCCCACAGCATGACGCTGAAAATCATGCCCAGCGACTGCGCCCAGTCCGGCAGCGCCGTGTAGAGCAGGTGGTGCGGACCGGCCCAGATGTAGATGAAGACCAGGGCCCAGAAGTGGATGATGGACAGCCGGTACGAATACACCGGCCGCTCCGCCGCCTTGGGCAGGAAGTAATACATGATGCCCAGGATGGGCGTGGTGAGGAAGAAGGCGACGGCGTTGTGGCCGTACCACCACTGCACCAGCGCGTCCTGGACGCCCGCGAAGACGGAGTAGCTCTTCACCCCCGACAGCGGCAGCGCCAGGCTGTTGACGATGTGCAGCACCGCCACCGTGACGATGGTCGCGATGTAGAACCAGATGGCGACGTAGAGGTTCTTCTCGTGGCGCCTGGCCAGCGTCCAGAAGAAGTTGATGGCGAAGACGACCCAGATGACGGTGATGGCCACGTCGATGGGCCACTCCAGCTCCGCGTACTCCTTGGAGGTGGTGATGCCCAGGGGCAGCGACACCGCCGCCGCGACGATGATGAGCTGCCAGCCCCAGAAGTGGATTTTCGACAGCAGGTCCGACGCCATGCGCGTCTTCAACAGCCGCTGCGTGGAGTAGTAGATGCCCGCGAACATCATGTTGCCCACGAAGGCGAAGATGACCGCGTTCGTGTGCAGCGGGCGCAGGCGGGAGTACGTCGTATAGGGGATGCCCAGATTCGCCTGCCACCAGGCGAGCTGACTGGCCACCAGCGCCCCTACCGCCATGCCCACGATGCCGAACAGCACCGACGCGATGATGAAGCGCCGGACCGTGGTGTCGTCATAGATGATTCGTTGCTGATGCACGGCTTCACTCCTGGGAAGCGGAGGACGGGGGCTCGGGAGCACGCGGCGCCGGAGCGGCGCTGTCGTCTTCGAGCGGGAAGAGCGCGAGCCGGTCGGCGTGCTCGTGGTCCCGGTGGCGCACGCTGTAGACGAACAGCAGCACCGAGCTGGCGACGAGCATCAGGCTCACGAAGACCTGGAGGACGAGGACGTTCATGCCGGCACCTCCCGCAGCGGCGGCGTGGGCGTGGCGACGGCGCGCTCGCGTGAGGCGGACAGCCACCACACGGTGAAGAGCACGGTGGCCAGACTGGTCGCGGGCATGGCCACGGCGGCGCGCAGCGGCGTCATCCAGCCGGCCAGGCACACGGAGACGGCGACCACATTGTAGCCCACCGCCAGCACCAGCAGCTGGCGCACCACCTGGCGCAGCCGGGCCGACAATCGCAGTGCCTCGCGGATGGCGCCCAGACCTTCGCCCAGGAGGAAGAAGTCGCTCTTGCCCGGTATCACCGGCCGGTCGATGGCGGGCGTTCCCGCGCAGAGGGCTCGCTCGAAGGCGAGGCTGTCGTTGACGCCGTCCCCCAGGTACAGCGTGTCCGCCGCGTCCAGCTTCGCGACGGCCTCGGCCTTGTCCTCCGGGTGCTGGCCGCTCAGGGTGTGCTGGGTGGGGATGCCCAGCGCGGCGGCCAGCTCATTCACGCGGCCCTGGCTGTCCCCGGAGATGAGCCACACCTCGCGGCCCTCGTCCTGGAGCGCCTGGACCTCGCGGCGCGCGTCGGGACGTACCGACTCCCGGAGCTGGAAGAAGGCCACCGGCACGCCGTCCCGCGTGAGCACCGGCCCCGCCGCGAGCCCCGAACCGGACAGGAGGACCTCCACGCGCGACGTGTCCACCCTCCGCGACTCGGTGGCCCAGTCCGCGCGGCCCAGCCGCCAGCGCACGCCGTCTCGGTTCAACTCCAATCCCTGGCCCGCGAGCTCCGCCACACGCGCCTCCGGGTCGAAGCGCGCGCCCTCCCGGAGCAGCGCGGCTGCCAGGCACCGGCTGGCGGGGTGGTTGCTGCGCGACACCAGGTCGAAGGCGAGGTCTCGCGACGCGGGCGCCAACCCCGCCACGGCGGCGCGGTCCACCAGCTCCAGCCGCCCCAACGTCAGCGTCCCCGTCTTGTCGAAGAGCACCTTTCGCACGCGCGGCAGCCGGTCCAGCAGGTCCGTGCTCCGGATGAAGAAGCCGCCGCGGCGCAGGTGCGCCTGGACCAGCTCGTAGGCCAGCGGCGTGGCGATGCCGATGGCGCACGGGCACGTCACCACCAGCAGCGCCACCGCCACCTCCAGCGCCTTGTCCGGCCCGGCGGGCCACCACAGCGCGAGCCCCAACGCGGAGACGAAGAGCACCGTGACGACCCAGCGGCGCGACACGCGGTCCCAGAAGCGGGTGTGCACCGCATGTCCACCCGCCACCGTGGGCGCGCGACGGAGCAACGCCACCAGCGGCGAGTCCGTGAAGGCCTGCTTCGCCTGGACACGCACGGCCTCGCGCCCGGCGTTGAACGCGCCCGCGGGCAGCGCGCCGCCCTGCCCCACCGCGCGCTCGCCGGGCTCGCCCGTCATCCAATCCGTGGACACGCGGGCGCCCGAATCGAGCAACACCGCGTCCACGGGCACCAGGTCCCCCGGCGCAATCACCAGCACGTCGCCGTCGGCCACCTCGGCGGCGCGCACGGTGGCGAGCCGTGCGCCCTCCTCCCTGCGCACGAAGAGCCCCTCCGCCCCGTCGTCATCCAGCAGGAAGCGCCGGTTGCGCTCCAGCACGCGCTGCTGGAGCCACCGCCCCACCAGCATCAGCGTGACAAACGTGTTGAGCGTGTCGAAGTACGCCAGGTCGCCGCGCCCTCCGCGCGCCTGCGCCAGCGACATGCCGAACACCAGCAGGATGCCCAGGGCGATGGGCAGGTCCAGATGCAACACGCCGCGCCGCAAGCCCTGGAGCGCGGAGCGGAAGAAGGGCCAGCCTCCCACCACCACGACAGCCGACGACAGCCACAGGCTCAGCCGCGTGAAGAGGCGGAAGACCTCGCCATCCTCCGGCGTGAGCCCCACGTAGAAGCTCACCGAGAACAACATCACGTTCATCGACAGCGCGGCGCAGATGCCCAGGCGGATGGGCAGGTCCAGGCTCGTGCGCTCCGGGCGCTTGCGGCTGGGTCCGAAGCGGTAGCCAAAGCCCTCCACGTCGCGCAGGAACTCCGCCACATCGAAGGCGCCGCGCCGCCACAGCACCCGCGCCTTGCCCAGGGCCGGGTCCACCGTCAGGCCCGCCCCGCCCGGCTGCCGGCGGAACAGCTCGTTCATCAGCCACACGCACGCGGCGCAGTGGATGCCCTGCACGTCCAGCTCGAGCGCACACAGGGGACCCGGAATGGCCTCGGCGCGGCTGACGAGCGGCTCCAGCCACGCGAACGCGCGTTCCTTGCGCAACTCAGGCGCGGGCGCCGTCTTTCCTTGCGCGAGCTGGTAGTAGCGCGTGAGCCCCTGCTCCACGAGCAGGCCGTGCACGGCCTCGCACCCCACGCAGCAGAAGTCGCGCGCCGCGCTCCCGGGAGGAACGGGACTGCCGCAGTGGAGACAGGCGGCCGGAGCAGGCTCCGATGGCGTGGAGGCAGGCATTCACGATGTCACCTTGCGAACGGCATGCCTGTTGCGATGCACCGCGTTCATGTCGCTCGAACCGGCCGCGCTCGCCTCGCTGCTGCACACCCCTGGCCCCACCCCCACCGTCATCGCCGGAGCACTGGGCGCCTTCGTGGTGGGGCTCACGGGGAGCGTGCATTGCCTCCTCATGTGCGGACCGCTGGCCTGCGCGGGCCTGCCCGGCGTTCCAGGCCCGGAGCGGCGCAGGGCCGTCGCCGCCTACCAGGGAGCGCGCCTGGGCGCCTATGCCCTCGTGGGCGGCGCACTGGGCATGCTGGGCGGAGGCGTCACCCAGGCGCTGGCCGTCTCTACCCGGCCCTACCTGCCGTGGTTGATGGCCGCGGCCCTCATCGCGTCCGCGCTGGAGTTGGGCAAGCGCCTGCGCCCGCTGCCGGGCATGGCGAACCTCGCGCGGCAGGTGACGCGCTGGGGCGCAAAGTTTTCGTGGACGGGCCGCGCGAGCGCAATGGGTGCGGTGACGCCGCTGCTGCCCTGCGGTCTGCTCTACGGCGTCTTCGCGGTGGCGCTGGCCAGCGGCTCGTTCCTGGGTGGCGCGCTGGTGCTGGGCGCCTTCGCGCTCGGCGGCCTGCCTGCCCTGCTGGGCGCGCAGCTCCAGGCGTCCTTGTGGAAGCAGTGTCCGAAGCAGGTCTCCTTCGTGCTGCGACGGGCGGTGCCGCTGGTGGCGGCGGCGGTGCTCATCTACCGGGCAGTGAGCGTGAATCCCAGCGGCGCCAGTTGTCATTGAGCGGGGCGCATGCCCAGCTTCTGTCCGGGGGCACGCCCGACAGCCATCATGAAGCTAAGCCTCACACCCTTCGCCGAGCGCCTGGCCACCAGCTACTGGCTCGTCCCGGCACTCTGCGTGTTCGCCTCCATCGGCCTGTCGCAGCTCGCCCAGGCGATAGACGCCCGCCTGCCGCAGCACGAGCAGACCTGGTACCTCTTCCAGGGCGGCCCCGAGGGTGCGCGCTCCGTGCTCTCCGCGGTGGCGTCGTCGATGATGACGTTCGCCGGCCTCGTCTTCTCCGTCACCATCCTGGTGCTCCAGCAAGCCAGCAACCAGTTCTCGCCCCGAATCCTGCGCACCTTCCTCCGGGATCGGAAGAGCCAGCTGTCCCTCGGCATCTTCGTGGGGACCTTTGTCTACGCACTGCTGGCGATGCGCAGCGTGCGGGGCACCTCGGAGAACCTGGAAATCGAGAGCCATGTCCCGTCGCTCTCCGTCTGGCTCGCTGTCGTGTTCGTGCTGATCAGCGTGGGCACCTTCATCTTCTTCATCCACCACGTGGCCCAGTCCATCCGCGCCGTGGTCATCCTCGGGCGGATTCGCGACGAGACGTGCGAGACGATGGAGCGCATGTACCCGGAGGGCGTCGGCCATGACGCAGAGGATGCTCCGCTGGAGCGCCCCCAGGGCATGCCCTCCCTCGTGGTGCCCCATGCGGGCCGCTCCGGGGTGCTCGTCACCCTGGACGAGGAGCAGTTGTTGCGGTGCGCCCAGCGGGCCGAGGTCACGATGGTGGTGGTGCCGATGATGGGCGACTTCGTGCCCCATGGCAGCGCGCTCTTCGAAGTGTGGGGTGACGCCGGGTCGCTCGACCTGCCAAGCGCGCTGGCCTCGGTCCAGATTGGCCGCGAGCGCACCCTCCAGCAGGACACGGCCTTCGGGTTCCGCCAGCTCGTCGACATCGCGGAGCGCGCCCTCTCTCCTGGCACCAACGACCCGTCCACGGCCGTCCAGGCCATTGACCAGCTCCATGACCTGCTGCGCAGGCTGGTCCTCCGGCGCTTCCCCAGCCTCCGCCGGCTGGACGACCAGGGCGTCCCGCGGCTCATCTGCCCGCGCCCTGACTTCAACGACTACGTGCGGCTTTCGATGGATGAGATTCGCGAATATGGAGAGGGCTCCATCCAGGTGGCCCGCCGCCTGCGCTTCCTGCTGGAGGACCTGCTGCGCGTGGCGCCGGACTTCCGCCGCGCGGAGCTGGAGCGCCAGCGCGCGCTGCTCGACGCCAACGTCACCCGGGGCTTCGCGGATGCGCGGGTCGCGGAGGAGGCCCGGCGCGCCGGGCCCCAGGGCCATGGGCCGCGCTGAGCCGAACCACCAACGTCAGCGCAGCGAGGCCACCGCCTCGAGCGCGGAGGGCTCACCCGCGACGAGCAGCGCGTCAGACGGGGTGAGCAGCCGGTCCGGGTCCGGCACCGGGAGCATGCGGTCCTGGAGCACGTCGTGCACGGCCACCACGTGTACGCGGTAGCGCTGCGGCAGGGCCAGTGCGCGCAGGCTCTTGCCATACCACTCCTCCGGCACGGGCATCTCCTGCAGCCCGAACTCCGGCCCCAGTTGCACGTACTGCAGGAGCCGGCCACTGGTGATGCGGCTGGCCAGTCCCAGGGCGCTCTCCCGCTCGGGGAAGATGCTCTCGGTGGCCCCCAGCGCGTTCGCGATGCGCGCGTGGTCATCCGAGCGGACCTTCACGTAGATGTCCTCGATGCCCGTGTCTCGCAGGGCGAGCAGCGCGAGGATGCTGGCTGAGAGGTCCTCTCCCGTGGAGACGATGGCGGCGTCCGCCCCTCGCGCGCCCACTTCCTCCAATACCTGGCGCTGCGTGGCGTCTCCCACCATGGCCTTGGACACGCGCGAGCCCAGGGCGTCGACCACCGCCGGGCGTGGGTCGATGGCGATGACGTCATGCCCCTGCTCATGCAGGCGCGCGGCGATGACCGAGCCGAAGTTGCCCAGACCCACCACGATGATGCGCTTCATCCGTGCTCCTTAACCAACGATGAGGTCCTCTTGCGCGGGGCGCACGTGCCGCAGGTGCGTCCGGGCGCGCAGGCTGAGGGCCGCGAAGAAGGACAGCGGCCCCAGCCTCCCCACGAACATCAGCCCGATGACTTGCAGCTTGCCCGCCACGCTCAGGGAGGGCGACACGTCCATGGTCAGCCCCACCGTACAGAAGGCGCTGACCACCTCGAAGAACACGGGCAGGAAGCTGGCGCGCGCGGCCTGCACCGACTCCGCCCCGCGCGCCTCCGTGAAGGTGAGCACGAAGACGGCGGCGGTCATCAGCCCGAAGGCGATGAGGGCCAGCGACACGGTGCGCTCGATGGTGCCCTCCGGGATGGCGCGGCCATGCAGCTCCGCGTGCCGGCGACCCCGGATGCGCGTGAAGGCGAGCGCGGCCAGCACCGCCAGCGTCGTCGTCTTCAGGCCTCCGGCCGTGGAGCCAGGGCTGCCGCCCACCACCATCAGCAGGATGGTGAAGAAGCCGCTCGCGTTGCTCACCTCGGAGTAGCTCACGCTGTTGAAGCCCGCCGTGCGCGCCGTGGCGGACATGAACCAGGCGTTGGCCACCCGGTCCACGTAGCCCAGGGGCGCCAGCGTCCCCCGCCACTCGAAGAGCGCGAAGAGCACGGTGCCGCCCACCAGCAACACCCCGGTGACGAGCAGCGCCGCGAAGGTGTGCACGCTCATCCGCCGCGAGCGCTGGTCCCGGCTGCGCCACCAGCGCAGCGCCTCCTCGCTGGACAGGTAGCCCAGGCTCCCCAGGATGATGAGGAGGGAGATGACCAGGAGCGTGAGAGGCGCCCGGTTGAAGCCCACCATCGAATCACTGAACGTGGAGAACCCGGCGTTGCAGAAGGCGCTGACCGAGTGGAAGACGGCGTGCCAGGCCGCCTCCTTCCAGCCGAACCGCGGCAGCCACAGCAGCCACAGCAGCAGCGCCCCCAGCGCCTCCACCCCCAGGGTGAAGCGAGCGACGCGCAGCGTCAGGGACAGCACGTTCTCCCGGTGCGTGTAGTCAATGGGCGCGCCGACGATGACCTCGCTGCGGAGGGACAGCCGCCGGCCCAACGCGCCGATGACGAGCGTGGTGAGGGTGACGAGCCCCAGCCCACCCAACTGGATGAAGACGAGCAGCCACAGCTGCCCCCAGCGGGTGAAGGCCGTCGCGGTGTCCACCACGGCGAGCCCCGTCACGCACACCGCGCTGGTCATGGTGAAGAGCGCGTCGAGGAAGCCCAGGCGCGGGCCCGTGTACAGCGCCGGGAGCCAGAGCAGCCCCGCTGTCCCCACCGCGATGAGGACCGCGAAGGAGAGCGCCAGCAGCATCGCCGGGGAGATGGAGAACCAGCGCAGCCAGAGCCAACGGAAGGGGGAACGAAGGAATGAGTCCACGGAGCAATGCGGACCATCCTCCAAGTCGGAGGATTCCACCAGTTTCCCACGCGCGGCCCCTGGGCGGGCCGCGCGGCGGCCCTCACCCGCCGCGTCGCTTCGGGGCTCGCCGCCCACTCGAAGCCGCCGGCGCCTTCGGCAGGTGCCGCAGCCCCATCCACCCGAGCGCCGCGACGTGGCGCGCGACATGGTCAATGGAGAAGGAGCGCCCGTCCTCCGCCCACCACTGCCCCACCTGCGTCACCATGCCCACCAGCGCGTTCGCGTAGATGGGCGCGAGCTTGGGGTCGTAGCCGGCGTGCTCGAACTCGCTCTTGAAGATGTCCGAGACCCGCAGCGCCAGGTCGTCGATGACGCGCGTCAGGCCCCGCCGTCCAGCCGCCAGCGGTGAGTCGCGCGTCATCACCGCGAAGCCCGCGGGCTCCGCCTTGGCGTAGGTCATGAAGGCCAGCACCGCCCGCTCGAACCGCTCGCGAGGCGTGCCCGTGGCGATGCTCTCCGATACGCGCGTCACCAGGTCATCCATCTCCCGGTCCACGATGGCCGCGTAGAGCCCCTCCTTCGCGCCGAAGTGCTCGTAGACGATGGGCTTCGACACGCCCGCCTGGTGGGCCACCTCCTCGATGGAGGTCGCTTCGTAGCCCTTCGAGGCGAACACGCCTCGCCCCACCGCCATCAACTGGGCCCGGCGGTCAGCACCCGACAGTCGCTTCTTCGTCGCCACGTTGACCTCGAACCTACCCAACAGTAACTTACCCAACCGTAACCTGCCAACTGGAAACTCTCCGGTGGAGTTGGAGCCCCTCATGTATCCCGTCTCTCACCGAGCCGTCCTGCCCGACGCAGCCGCGCTCAACGTCCTCGCCGTCCTCGAAGCGCGGGTCCGGTCCTGAGCGCCCAGGTCGCGGAGAAGCCGAAGCTGCGCGGCGTCCTGCATCAGTTCGCCGCCCCGGGTGCGCTGGGGGCGGGCCTGGTGCTCGTCTCGATGGCGCCGACGGACCGGGCCGCGGCTGCGGCGGCGGTGTTCGCCTTCAGCCTGGTGGTGTTGTTCGCGGTCAGCGCGACCTACCACCGGGTGAACTGGTCCACGCGTGGGAGGACGTGGATGCGGCGCATGGACCACGCCTCCATCTTCATCCTCATCGCGGGCACCTACACGCCCGTCGCGCTGCTGGGCATCTCCGGGGCCGCGGGCGACGGCCTGCTGCTCCTCATCTGGGCGGGCGCGCTCGCCGGAGTCCTCCAGTCGCTGTTCTGGATACAGGCGCCCAAGGTGGTGACGGCGGCGCTGGCCGTCGCGGTCGGCTGGACGCTGGTGCCCTACTTCGATGAAGCCCGGCAGGCCCTCACGGGCAGCGACCTGACGCTCATCCTCGCGGGAGGCGTCGCCTACACGGCGGGCGCCGTCGCGTATGCCCTGAAGCGGCCGAACCTCCTGCCCGGCGTCTTCGGCTACCACGAGGTGTTCCACGCATTGACGCTGGTCGGCGCGGGGCTCCACTTCACCGTCGTCCTGCGGCTCGTCCGCGCCGCGACGGAGTAGGCGAAGCGACGCCAGGCCTGGGGCGGATTGACTGGAATCTGGCGCTAGCATCAGATTCTCGTCATGGAGCGAAGGTGCCGTGATGCGGGATGACGCCCGGCCCTCCACCGCCGCGCCAGCCTCGACGGAGGTCGTCCGGATTCCCGCCCGGGACGGGCTTCCCCTGGCCGCGACGGTGTACCCGGGGCGCCAGGACAATGGTGTCGTCATCCAAATCAACCCCGCGACGGCCGTGCCACGCAGGTACTACGACGCCTTCGCCCGGTTCCTCGCGGGCCGGGGCTTCACCGTCGTCACGTATGACTACCGGACCATGGGGGACTCGGTCGTCGACGCGTCCCTGCGCAACCAGGCCCGCTTCCAGGACTGGGGCGAGCTGGACACGCCCGCCGTCCTGGACTGGGTGACGGCGCGGTTTCCCTCGCACCGGCTCGCTGTCGTGGGGCACTCCGCGGGCGGACAGATGCTGGGGCTGGCGGAGAATGCCTCGCGCATCCAGGCCGTGCTGCTGATTGGCTCACAGCACGGCTGGTGGCGGCACTGGCCGCTCCGTCAGGCGCTGCCCCTGGCGGCCATCTGGTACGTCGCGCTGCCCGTCTCCGTCGCGTTGCTGGGCTACTTCCCGGGCCGCATCGTGGGCTCGGCGGACCTGCCGGGAGGCATCGCGAAGCAGTGGGCGCGCTGGTGCCGCAATCCCCACTACGTCTCCGACGACAGCGGCGCGCCCCTGCGGCCGTACAATGACCGCGTCCGGGCGCGGCTGCGGCTCTACAGCTTCTCCGACGACACCATCGCGCCAGAGGCCGCCGCGCGAGCGTTGCTCGACACCTACCCGAACGCGACGCGTGAGCACCTGCACCGCACGCCCGCGGAGCTCGGGATGAAGCGAGTCGGCCACTTCGGCTGGTTCCGCTCCAGCACGCCCGAGGCCGTCTGGGTGGAGGCGGCGGACTGGCTCGAGCTGGCCGCCCAGGCCCCACCCGCCCTTCGGTAGCCGCCACGCGCGGCCCAACCTCCGTCTCCGAGCCCACGACGGATGCACCGCTCCTGGCGGAGCCCGGTGGACGGGGCAGCCTCAAATCACAGTCAAATGTAACTCAAAATGTCACACACTCTCTTTGCGCATGAGAATGTAACTCACAATGTCACACGCAATCCCGACATAACAAGATCTCTTTGAAAAACATAGATACGCAAACATGAAGCAAATGAACACGGACTGTTGAAACAGAGACTTCAACATGTATCATCCGTATCAACCGTGAAGCCTCCGAGACGAGAGTTCGAGTGCAGCACCACGGTCGTCCATGAAGATCCACTTGTCAGGGATCACCGTGTCCACGGCGTTCGAATCATGCCAGGCGTCGTCTTCCTCGACCTGGCGCTCCGCGCTCTGAAGGCGCAGGGATTTGATACGACCGCGCTGGAGCTGCGAAACATCCTGTTCATCGAGCCTGTCGCCACCTCGGAACGGGCCGGCAGGAGGATTCGCCTGTGTTTCACGCCCCAGGAGACCGGGACGACGCGCTGGCAGGTGGTGGCGACCAGTTGGCCCGTGTCCGCCACAGGTGAGTCCCTGGGAGCGCCGACCGAGAACTTCCGCTGCGAGGTCCACGGCGCCGACGCGCCCCTCGAAGGGCGGCTCGACATCGCCCACCTGCGGCGCCACGCCGAGCGGATCTCGGACGTGGATGACGCCTATGCGTATGCGCGCGGCGCGGCCATCGAACACCTCGATTTCATGAAGGGGCAGGGCCAGCTCTACTTCCATGAGCGCGAGGTGCTGGGGGCGCTGCACCTGAGTGACGCCGCGCTCGAGCACCTGGAGGACTTCCACCTCCACCCCGTCTTCCTGGACAGCGCCACCCTGCTGCCCTTCCTCTACATGCAGCAGCGGCCAGAGCTGGCGCTCCAGCCCTTCATTCCCATCCACATCGAGTCGTTCCGCGCGGGCCACTCGCCGGGTGAGCGCGTGTTCGTTCACGTGCGCCAGGACAGCACCGGGCTGGTGGCGGACGACCTCTTCCACAGTGACCTCGACTTCTACGCGCCCGATGGCCAGCGCATCGCGGCCATGCGCAAGCTGTCCACCAAGCGCATCCGCTCCGAAGGCCTGATTTCGCGGCTGCAGGCGCCCCAGCGCGGCGAGCCCGCGCGGGCCGCCGCGGAGCAACCCGCCGCTCCCGCGCCCTCCGTGCTCGACTACCTGCGCGGCCTGCTCGCCACGGAGTTGCAGGTCGCCGCCGACGCGCTCGACGACTCGGAGAACTTCTATTCGCAGGGGTTGGATTCGGCGCACCTGCTGCGGCTCGTGCGGCGGCTCGAGCAGGACCTCGACGTCAAGCTCTACCCCACGCTGCTGTTCGAGCACAGCACCCCGCGGGAGCTGGCGGACTACCTCGAAAAGCACCACGGAGCGCAGACGTCGAGGCTGCTCGCGTCGCCCGCGACGAAGGGGGCCTCGCCGCCTCCGGCCGTAGCCGCGGCGCCCTCCCCTGCCCCCTCCGCTCGCGTCTCCCAGGACGAGCCCATCGCCATCATCGGGCTGTCGGGCCGTTACCCCCGGGCCGAGGACCTGGAGGCGTTCTGGGAGAACCTCCGCGCCGGGAAGGACTGCATCACCGAGGTTCCTCCGGAGCGCTGGGAGCACGCACCCTGGTTCGACCCGTCCGCCAGCCGTCCGGGAACCACGCAGAGCCGGTGGGGGGGCTTCCTTCAAGGCATTGACCGGTTCGATGCCCGGCTCTTCAACCTGTCGCCGCGGGAAGCGGAGCTCATGGACCCGCAGGAGCGGCTGTTCCTGGAGACGTCCTGGCAGGCGCTCGAAGACGCGGGCTACGCGGGACGCGCCCTGCGCGGCCGCAAGGTGGGCGTGTTCGTGGGCGTGATGTGGGGGCAGTACGCGCTGCTCGGCCTGGAGGAAACCCTCCAGGGCAACCCGCTCTCGCCGTCCTCGTTCGCCGCCTCCATCGCCAACCGGGTCTCCTTCTTCTTTGACTTCCGTGGACCCAGCCTGGCCCTGGACACGATGTGCTCTTCCTCGCTGACGGCGCTGCATCTGGCCTGCGAGAGCCTGCGGCGAGAGGAGTGCGAACAGGCGCTGGTTGGCGGCGTCAACCTCATGCTGCACCCCAGCAAGTACGTGCTCCTGAGCGAGCTCCGGATGCTTGCCCAGGATGGGCGGTGCCGCGCGTTTGGCGAGGGGGGCAGCGGCTACGTCCCAGGCGAGGGCGTAGGCGCCGTCCTGCTCAAGCCCCTGTCCCGGGCGGAGACGGACGGGGATTACATCCACGGCGTCATCCGCGCGACCGTGGTCAATCACGGAGGCCGCGCCAACGGCTACACAGTGCCCGACCCCGACGCGCAGGCCACGCTCATCACCGAGGCGCTGGAGCGCTCGGGCGTGGAGCCACAGACGCTCGGGTACATCGAGGCCCATGGGACGGGGACGAGCCTGGGCGACCCCATCGAGATTTCCGGCCTGGGCAAGGCCTTCCAGCGGAGGACGGCGCCGGGCTGGCGCTGCGCCATCGGCTCGGTGAAGTCGAACGTCGGGCACCTGGAGGCCGCCGCGGGCATGGCCGGGCTGACCAAGGTCCTGCTCCAGATGCGGCACCAGCAACTGGCCCCTTCGCTCCACGCGCAGCGGCTCAATGCGTTCATTGACTTCCAGGCCACGCCCTTCCGCGTGCAGCAGGAGCTGAGCGACTGGCCCGCCCCCACGGGCGTCGAGGGACACCGCCTCCCCAGGCGAGCGGGGCTGAGCTCCTTTGGCGCGGGCGGCGCCAACGCCCACGTCATTGTCGAGGAGCACCTGCCGCCGAAGTCTCCGCCCGCGGCGCATGAGCGCCCCCGGCTCGTGGTGCTGTCGGCGCGCGCGGAGGAGCAGCTCCGTCCGTACGCGGAGCGAATCCTCCGCTTCCTCGACCGGCAAGCCGCGCCGGAGGCGACGGGGCCCGCGGTGAGCCTCGCGCGGCTCGCCTACTCGCTCCAGACGCGCAACGAGGCCATGGCGGCGCGGCTGGCCCTGGTCGCCACCAGCCAGGACGACCTGCGTGAGCAGCTGCGACGCTTCCTGGACGGACAGGCCCATCCCGACACCTGCTTCCAGGGACGGCTCCGGGCCGAACAGTCCCGGGTGAAGGTGTCGCCCCAGGGTGAGGATGTCCCGGCGCTCAGGGCGCTGGCGGCCCGCTGGGTGGAGGGCGCGGACATCGACTGGGCGGAGCTCTACCCCCAGGGCGTACCGGGGCGGTTCCCGCTGCCGACCTATCCCTTCGCCCACCGCTCGTACTGGCTGCCCAGGACGACGCCCGCGGCCACGACGCAGCCGCCGACGCGCCTGCATCCCTTGCTGGGACACAACACCTCCACGCTGGAGGCCGTGCGCTTCACCACGACCTTCCCTTCGACAACGCCGCTCCTCGCGGACCACCGCGTGGGTGGGCGCGAAGTCCTCCCTGGCGTCGCGTGCCTGGAGATGGCGCTGGGCGCGGCGCGGCTGGCCGGCGCCGGGCCTGTCAGCGCCCTGCGCGACATCACCTGGGCCAGTCCCGTGATGCTCGCCCCTGGGGCCGCTGCGCTCGAGGTCTCCCTCACGCTCCAGCAGGACGGCGCCCCCCTGGGCTTTCGCCTCGTCGGCGCGGACGGCACGCTCCACGCGCAGGGACGGCTGCAGCGCCAGGAAGCCACGCCGAAGCCTCCCCTCCGACAGGAGCCCGAGGCCCTCCGGGCGCGCTGCCCGCGGGTGCTGTCCTCGCGGGACTGCTACGCGCTCCTGAGCGCACGCGGGCTCGAGTACGGCGAGAGCCTGCGCCCGCTTCAGCAGCTCCACGTGGGCCAGGACGAGGCGCTGGCCACGCTGCGGCAGCCTGGCGCCGCGGCCCCGTCACCCGACGTCGTGCTCCCACCGGTCCTCCTCGACGGCGCGCTCCAGGCCGTGGTGGGCCTTTTGTCAAACGGAGAGCAAGAGGGGGGCGCTGCGTCCTGGCTGCCCTTCTCCCTGGGCGCGGTCCACCTCCATCAGCCCGTGCCCCTGGAGTGCCTCGTCCATGTCACGCGCACGGGGCGGCGCAAGGACGTGGAGACCTTCGACCTCTGCCTCACCGACGTGACGGGGCAGGTGCTCGTCCGCCTGGAGGACTTCCGCGTCCGGGAGGTCCCTGGGCAGAAGCAGCAGGCCCCCACCCGCGTCCTGGGCGAGCGCTGGGTGCCCGAGCCCCTGGAAGGCGCCGCCTCCGAGCCCGGGGGGCCGCTGCTGGTCTTCGACCACGACGCTCTTTTGCGCGATGCGCTCCGGCGCCTGGTCTCCGGGCCCGTGTTCCTCGTGAAGCCGGGGTCGGGCTTCCGTGCGGCCGGCGACGGCGTCTACGAAGTCGACCCCGCGCGGGTCGAGGACGTCGAGCGCCTGCTCCAGGCCCTCCGGCAGGGAGGGGGGCTCCCCGCCCGCGCCATCCACGCCTGGGCCCGTCACCCGCCCCTGGAGCTCGCCGCACAGCACCTGGACACGGCGCTCGCGCAAGGCATCCACGCGCTGACGGCCTTCACCCAGGCGTGGCTGAAGGCACGGCCCGTGCCGTCCCTCCGGCTGCTGTGCGTCTACCAGGGACCGGCGAGCGCCGCGCCCCAGCACGGCGCGCTCTCGGGGTTCTGCAAGTCCATCAACCGGGAGCACCGCGCGCTGCGCTACCGGACCGTGGAGCTGTCCCAGGCGCCAGCCGTCTCCGCGGCCCTGCTGCTCCAGGAGTTGTCACCTCCCGAGGCGCCGGATGACGAGGTCCGCATCGGCGCGGAGGGCCGCGCGCGCCTGTGCCGGACCCGCCTGTCGCCGCTCGCCGTCCCGGACGACGCGCCGCTCTTGAGGGAGCGTGGCGTCTACCTCATCACGGGAGGCCGCGGCGGGCTGGGCCTGCTCTTCGCGCGGTGGCTGGCCCGGCGGGTCCGGGCGCGGCTCGTGCTGGCCGGGCGCGCGCCCGAGGACGACACCGTGCGCGACCAGCTCCGGGAGCTGTCCAGCCTGGGCGCCGAGGCCGTGTACCGGCAGGCGGATGTCTCGCGGGCAGACGCGGTGGAAGCGCTCGTGAGCGAGGCCGTGGGCCGCTTCGGCGCCCTCCACGGCATCATCCACTCGGCGGGGGTGCTGCGCGACGCCATGGTCGCCCAGAAGCGCGGCGAGGACATCGCGTCGGTCCTCCAGCCCAAGCTCCTGGGCGCGCTCCACCTGGACGCGGCGACCCGGCACCTGCCGCTCGACTTCTTCGTCCTGTTCTCCTCCCTGGCGGGCGTCATCGGCAACGTGGGGCAGACGGACTACGCCTTCGCCAATCGCTTCCTCGACCACTTCGCCCGGGGGCGCCTGGAGCAGGTGCGGCGGGGCCAGCGCCACGGGCGCTCGTTGTCCATCACCTGGCCCCTGTGGCGCGAGGGCGGCATGCACGTGGACGCCCAGATTGAGGCGCACCTGCTGCACACGCTGGGCATGAAGCCACTGAGCACCCGCGAGGGGCTCGACTTCTTCGTGCGGGCGCTGCACGCCACCGAGCCGGTGATGGCCATCGTCGAAGGCGACGTCGAGCACATCGACCGCGCCTTCGATGTGAGGACGGCGCCCGTCACGCCGGACGTCACGAACGACCTCCTCGCGACCATCGCCGAGGTCCTCGAGGTGCGGCGGGAAGACGTGGACCTCGACGCGAGCCTCGAGGACCATGGCTTCGACGCGACCTCCCTGGCCGAGCTCGCCGCCCGGCTGGCGCCGCGGCTGACGCGCGCCCCGAGCCCGCGCGAGCTCGTTGAGCACGCCTCCGTGCGCGCGCTCTGTCAGTCCCTGGCCCCAGCGGTCCCCTGCACGGCGCCCGCCCCGCCACTTCCCGCCACGCGGCCCCTCGGGGAAGCCCC
>NZ_JABXEO010000106.1:0-25271 GCF_013372585.1 Myxococcus sp. AM010 | reverse complement strand
GTGGGATGGGGGGCATGTGGGAGGGCGGCGCGCCAAGGGCGGCCATGCCCAGGGCCTCGGCGCCGGCTCGGGGCGCGCCGCCGCCGCCCCCGCCGCCGCCCGCGGAGGTGTCTGGCCGGGCCGAAAGGAAGATGATGGAAGTCACGGAGCAACGCGCTGACCACGAGGGCGCGGCCCCGGACGCGCCGGAGCCGCTGCGCTCCAACTTCGCGGAGACGGCGTTCTGGGCGCCCCAGGTGCTCACCGGGAAGGATGGCTCGGCGACGCTGGAGTTCACCGTGCCTGACTCGGTGACGGCGTGGAGCGTCTGGGTGCACGCCGTCACGCGTGACTTGAAGGGCGGCTCGCTGCAGCGCACCTCCCGGAGCGTGAAGGAGCTGATGGTGCGCCCCTACGTGCCGCGCTTCCTGCGCGAGGGCGACCGCGCGGTGCTGGAGGTGATGGTGAACAACGCGGCGTCGCGCCCGCTGCAGGGCACGCTCACGTTGGACATCCAGGACCTGGAGCTGCAGAAGAGCGTGCTGTCGGACTTCGGCGTCCAACAGGCGTCGCAGGCCTTCCGCGTGGAGGCAGGGAAGGGGACGCGCCTGCGCTTCCCGCTCACCACGCCCACGCGGGTGGGGCCCGTGGCCTTCCGGGTGGAGGCGCGCGCGGAGAACCACAGTGATGGTGAGCTGCGCCCGCTGCCGGTGTTACCGGGCCGGATGCACCTGGCGCAGTCGCGCTTCGTGACGCTGAAGGGCAAGGACTCCAAGACGATGCGGTTCGAGGACCTGCGCGCGGGAGGCGACCCGACGCGGGTGAACGAGCAGCTGGTCGTCACCGTGGACACGCAGCTCTTCTATTCGGCGCTCCAGGCGCTGCCGTACCTGGTGAACTACCCCTACGAGTGCACGGAGCAGACGCTCAACCGCTTCGTTTCGACGGGCATCCTGTCCAGCCTGTACGGGCAGTACCCGTCGGTCGCGCGGATGGCCAAGAAGCTGAGCGAGCGCCCCACCTCGTTGGAGACGTGGGACGCGGTGGACCCCAACCGGAAGATGGCGCTGGAGGAGACGCCCTGGCTGGAGCTGGCGAAGGGCGGCGCCGGGCCGGAGGCCGGTCTGGTGAAGGTGTTGGACCCGAAGGTCGCCGCCGCCGAGCGCACGTCCGCGCTGGCGAAGCTCCGCAAGGCGCAGACGTCCAGCGGCGGCTTCCCCTGGTGGCCGGGGGGCCCGCCGTCGCCGTACATGACGCTCTACATCGTGCATGGCCTCTCCCGCACGATGGAGTTCGGCGTGGAGGTCCCGCCGGAAATCACCCGGGGCGCCTGGGGCTACCTGGCGCGGCACTTCCGCGAGGAGTACGCGACGAAGCTGATGAAGGAGGACCGCGGCTGGGAGTTCCTCACCTTCCTCAACTACACGGCCTCCGCGTACCCGAACGCGAGCTACACCGGTGATGCGCTCACCGCGGCGGAGCGGGAGCGGATGCTCGCGTTCAGCGACAAGCACTGGAAGAAGCACTCGCCCTACCTCAAGGGCTACCTGGCGCTGACGCTGAAGCGCGCGGGGCGCGACGCGGACGCCCACCGTGTCTGGGAGAGCGTCATGGACTCCGCCAAGACGAGCCCCGAGCTGGGCACCTACTGGGCGCAGGAGGACCGCAGCTGGCTCTGGTACAACGACACCACGGAGACGCACGCCTTCGCGCTGCGCACGCTGACGGAGCTCAATCCGAAGGACGCGCGCCGCGAGGGCCTGGTCCAGTGGCTGCTGCTGAACAAGAAGCTCAACCACTGGAAGTCCACCCGCGCCACGGCGGAGTCGCTGTACGCGCTGGTGAAGTACCTCCAGGCGGAGGGCGCGCTGGGCGTGCGCGAGGACGCCCAGGTGACGGTGGGCCCGCGCGTGGTGCGCATGTCCTTCGCCCCGGACGAGTACACGGGCAAGAAGAACCAGGTCGTCGTGCCCGGTCCGGAGCTGAATCCGGCGACGATGAGCTCGGTGGTGGTGGAGAAGACGACGCCGGGCTTCGCCTTCGCGTCTGCGACGTGGCACTTCTCCACGGAGAAGCTGCCGGACAGCGACCGCGGGGACTTCTTCCAGGTGTCGCGGCGCTACTTCCTGCGTGAGCGGCAGGGGCGGGACGCCCTGCTCGTGCCGCTCGCCGAGGGCGCGGTGGTGCTCCCCGGAGACGAAGTGGAGGTGCAGCTCTCCCTGCGCGCGAAGCACGCGGCGGAGTACGTGCACCTGAGAGACCCACGCGCCGCGGGCCTGGAGCCGGAGAACGTGCAGTCCCGCCACCGCTGGGATTTGGGCATCGTCTGGTACGAGGAGACGCGGGACTCCGGCACCAACTTCTTCTTCGAGCAGCTGCCCGCCGGTGAGTACACCTTCAAGTACCGGCTGCGCGCCAACATGGCCGGCCAGTTCAAGGTGGGCCCCGCCACCGTGCAGTCCATGTACGCGCCGGAGTTCACTGCGTACTCCGCCGGGGCGGTGCTCACGGTGGGCGCGGCGAAGTAGCGCGGCCCACGGCGGGGAGTGGGTCCTTCATCCCGGGCTCATTCCCCGCAGGTGGCCTTGTCGTCCGTAGGGTGCAGGGTGGCGATGCCGTAGGTGCCATTGCGCGTGCCACACCACACGCGCCAGTTCGTCCCGCCCAGGTCCGGCGCCGAATACACGCCGCCTTCCTTCTTGGCCCCGCCGCGCGCGCAGCAGCGGGCGAAGGCGCGCGTGCCAATGGACAGGATGCCCACCGCGTCCGGCGAGCGCGAGAAGCCGCCGATGTGCTTCTTCCCGCAGGACCAGGGGGCCATGCCCTTGAAGCGGATGGTGTAGGCGTCACCCTTCAAGGCCGCGTCGCCGCGCGCCGGGCCCTGGTAGCAGAGGCGGCCCTCCGCCTCGAGCTGGGCATAACGCGGCAGGAAGTGCAGGCCGCCAATGGGGCCCCGCTGCCAGTCGTCGCCGCAGAAGACGTGCGTGAAGGCGTTGCGAGGCCCGGTGCTGACCCAGAGGCCCGTGAGCCAGTCGAGGTTGGCCTGCCGCGCGCCGGGCCGGCCCGCCACGGACAAGGCCCGCTGGAGGCGCGGGTCGTCGTAGTGGCGGGAGAGGAAGCGCCGCACGTCGCCTTCGCTCACGCTGACGTCGGGACGCGCGGGGCACAACGCCAACACCTCGCGGTCCATGGCCGACAGGGGAGGCGGCTTCACGAACAGCGGCGCGCTGTCACACGTCGTCGCGCAGCCGGTGGCCGGCTTCCAGCTCGCGGCCGTCGCTTCCGAGGGGCCCGCCTGCTCCTCGTCGAACGCACCAGCGCTCCCGTCCGCCGTCCGAGCAGCCGCGCTGCCAGCGGGGCCCTTCAGCACCACCTGCCGGCCGCTGGACGTCGCCTGTCCCTCCCCGGCCGCCGCTCGCGACGCGAGGCCCTGGGCCCGGTCCGCGGCCACCAGGGCCGCCGCGCTCGGGGCCGCGGGCACGGTGGCCTCCGGCGCGCCTTCACACAACACCCAGCCTTCGGCGGACGCGCCGCTCAGCTTGCACCAGGCGCGCTTGGGGCCGCCCTTCTTGAGCAGGGGGTAGGGCCTCCCGGCCTCCACCGTGAAGACGATTTGGCGGGACTCGGGCTGCTCGACGGCGTCCACCGTGACGTCGGACACGAAGACGCCGCGGCCCGCGAGGGCGGGCAGCGAGGCGACCAGCAACAGGGCGAGACACGGGAGGGAGAGACGCATGGCGCACGGGAGTCTACAGCAGTCCCCACCATGCCCCTCGGAGGGAGGGGCAGGGGGGCTCGTCCTGCGCCTGCGACGGCCGTCACCGGCCGGAGATTCAACCGAGCTTCACGCGGGCGACCTTCAGCTTGCCCACCTGCACCGTGTACTCACCGGCGCCCAGCTCCGCCTTGGCGTCCTGCACCTTCTCGCCGTTGACGCGCACGCCGCCCTGCGCCATCAGCTTGCGGGCCTCGGTGGCGGAGGTCACCAGCTTCGTCTCCGGCAGCAGCTTCGTCACCGGCAGCTTCTCCGCGCCCCCCAGGGAGACCTCCACCAGGGGCAGCTCGTCCGTGGACAGCTCCTTCTTCGCGAAGCGCTTCTCGAAGTCCTCGGCGGCCTTCTTCCCGGCCTCCTCGCCCTGGAAGCGCGCCGTCATCTCCTGCGCGAAGCCGACCTTCACCGCCTTGGGGTGCAGCGCGCCGGACTCCACCTGGGCGCGCATCTCCGCCAGCTCCATCCGCGTCTTCGCGGAGAGCAGCTCGCAGTACCGCCACATCAGGTCGTCGGTGATGCTCATCAACTTGCCGAAGATGGTGTCCGCCGGCTCGTCGATGCCCACGTAGTTGTCCAGGCTCTTGGACATCTTGTCGCCGACAATCTTCCCGTCGACCGCCTTCGCGTTGAGGCCCTCCAGGATGGGGCCCGTCATGATGACCTGCGGCGCCATGCCCTCTTCCTTCATCAACTGGCGGCCCACCAGCAGGTTGAAGAGCTGGTCCGTCGCGCCCAGCTCCACGTCCGCCTTGAGCACCACCGAGTCGTAGCCCTGCAGGAGCGGGTAGAGGAACTCGTGGATGGAGATGGAGACCTCGCCGCGGAAGCGCTTCTTGAAGTCGTCGCGCTCCAGCATGCGCTGCACGGAGTAGCGCGAGGCCAAGCGAATCATGCCCTCCGTCCCCAGCGTGTCCAGCCAGCTGGAGTTGAAGCGCACCTGCGTCCTGGCCTCGTCCAGCACCTTGAACACTTGCTGCTTGTAGGTCTCCGCGTTGGCCTTCACCTCGTCGCGCGTGAGCGCCGGGCGCGTGGCGTTGCGGCCCGTCGGGTCGCCAATCAACCCCGTGAAGTCCCCGATGAGGAACACCACCGTGTGGCCGAACTCCTGGAAGCGCCGCATGCGCGTGAGCAGCAGCGAGTGGCCCAGGTGCAGGTCCGGCCGGCTCGGGTCGAAGCCCGCCTTGATGACCAGCGGCTTGCCCGTGTCATACGAGTACCGGAGCTTCTTCTTCAGGTCCTCGGGCACGTGGAGGTCCACCGTGCCACGGGTCACTTCTTCGAACTGCTCCTCGGGGGTCGCCTTGCGCAGCGCGTCCGGATTCATGGCGCCGCAAGCTACCCGAAGTGCGCCAGCCGTGGACGCACTTCCTCCACCGGGCTTCAGGTGCCTGGCAGGTGCTCCCGGACGCGGTGGATGCTCCGCCCCCGGCCGGTGGCGTCGTCGATGTCCACCACCACGCCTTGCAGGTAGACGAGCCGCTCCGCCACCTCGTAGGGCGCGGGCTTGCCCAGGAAGCGCGTCAGCGACGACTCCTTCTTCATGCCGATGACGGAGTCCAGCGGTCCGCACATGCCCACGTCGGTGATGAAGGCCGTGCCGCCGGGGAGGATGCGCTCATCCGCCGTCTGCACGTGCGTGTGCGTCCCCACCACCACGGACACCCGCCCATCCAGGTGGACGCCCATGGCGTTCTTCTCACTGGAGGCCTCGCAGTGCATGTCCACCAGGATGCAGGGCGTCTGCTGGCGCAGCTCCTCCACCAGCCCTTCCACCACCTCGAAGGGGCTGGCCTCGGTGCGCATGAAGACGCGCCCCTCCAGGTTGATGACGCCCAGCGCGCGCCCATCCGGCAGCTTCACCACCGTGTGGCCCTTGCCCGGCGTGCCCTTGGGGTAGTTGGCCGGACGCAAGAGCAGGTCCGGATGCTCCTTCACCCAGGGGAGGATGGCCTTCTTGGAGTAGAAATGATTACCGCTCGTCAGCAGCTGGATGCCGCTGTCGAGCAGGTAGTGGGCCGTCTCTGAAGTGATGCCCGAGCCCTGGTCGCTGTTCTCCGCATTCGCGACCACCACGTCCACGCCGTGCTGCGCGCGGACCCTTGGAAGGAGCGTGCGGACCGCCTGGAGTCCCGGGCGGCCCACCACGTCTCCCATGAAGAGGACTTTCACGTATCGAGGAAGTCCCAGTCGCGGTACAGGCCGCGCAGGGACTCAGACTCCGTTACGACCAGGTCCATGTCGACGTCATCCCCAGTCGTGGGCAGCACCGGGACGACCTGGTCATTGAAGGCCAGGCCCACCCGACGACTGCGCTGACTGGCCGCGCGGAGGGTGGCGTCGTAGTAACCGCCCCCGCGCCCCAGCCGCTTGCCTTCCCGGGTGAAGCCCAGGCCCGGCACCACGAAGAGGTCAATCTGGTCCACCGCGATGAGGTCCGCGGAGTTGGTGGGCTCACGCACCCCCAACCGCCCCGGCTCCAGCTCGCTTTCCGACTTGATGGCACGGAACGAAAGAATCCGCCCGTGAACATGGGAGAGCGGGTAGCAGACAATCTTGCCGTCTTGCAACGCCGCAATCAGGATATCCCGGGTTGGCACTTCCCCCCGAATGGGGGCGTACAGCGCCACCGTGCGCGCCTTCTGATAATACGGCGCCGCCAGAAACCGAGACTGAACCTTGAGACCCCGTGTATCGATGAGATCCGGCGTCATCGCCTTCCGGCGCGCCGTGAGCTCTTCGCGTAGGGTCTGCTTCCTCGCCGCCGCCTCTTCCACCACCGTCTCGCTCACCGACGCCGCTCCACAGAAAAAGTCCCCCGCAGCATGGCCGTGTGCCCGGCGTCCATTGAACCCTCTAAAAGCCAGGTGGGGACCGAAATCATGTCTCCGCAGGCTTCCCTCATCCCTCGTGAGAGGGGAGGGCTTGCACATGGAGACCGAAACGGACCCCGGAATGGACGTATCGGTTCGAATTTCTGCCGAGCATCACGCGCCCCGCAGGGGACAGCCCTTGAACAAAGCTACAGTGCTTGCAAATCCTCGAATCTATTGGGAATTCCCGCCAGAGTCTTTGGAAATGATAAGGACGGGGGGCGGCGGGGTCAAGGCATCCTCGCGCGTTTACAAGGCAGGCGCGGGGCCTCTATGATGGAAAGAGCCCGAATCCACCCACATATGCCGCCCTCGCTATTGAACAAGGGTCTTGCGACGGTTCTTTCCGTTGCCTCCGGCCTCGCGTGGGCGGGACCGCCCACGGTGTCGAACGCCTATCAAGGGGACTCCTATGGCGCGGTGTCCCTGCGCATGCAGGGAGACCGGCTGGTGGGGTTCGCGACTGGCGGACCCTGCGGATTCGAACCCGATACGGAGGTGCTCTCTGGCGAGTTCCAGGACAACGTCCTGGTGGGCCAGGTGTTGCTCTGCCAGTTGGGTCCCCATTGTGAGCCGCGGGTGAACCAGCCCGCGCTGGTCGTGTTCAACCCGGAAGATGGGGTGATGACGGCCCTGTTCCGCCTGAAGGACGGGTGCCGCTCGCCGGTGTTGAAGAACGACTCCTTCCTGCTGCTGCGGCCGCTGTCCCGGGACGCGGACGCGGTGGAGCCGGCGCGCGCGGCTTCAGCGACCACGGCCGTGGCGGACGGCGCGAACTCCTCAGCGGCGCAGGTGGCCGCGGGGCTGGGCCGGCAGGGCGAGGTGTCACCCCTGGAGGAGGGGCAGCGTCAACTGGCCGCGGGCAACGCGGGCGTGGCGCAGCGCCACTTCGAGCTGGTCCTGTCGCGCGACGCGCGCAACGCCTCCGCGGTGGTGGGCCTGGGGGCCAGCCAGCTGGCGCTCAATGACGTGGTCCGCGCGGTGAAGACGCTGGAGGCGGGCAAGGGGCTGGGGCGCGCGGACGTCCACCTGTGGCTGGCCTACGCGTACCTCCGGGAGGGCAGCCGCGCGCGCTCGCGCGAGTCCCTGCGCAGGGCCTTCGACCTGGGCTGGGTGCCCGCGGGCCGCGCGTCGGAGGCGGTCGCGGAGCAGGCGCTGCGCGAGGACATCAAGGACCTTGAAGCGCTCATGCAGCAGCAGCGGACCCGAAAGCGGATCCTCGGCCGCCCGCCGGCGGGGGCCGGAAACTCCACGCCGTGAGCCAGCCGACATCCCCGCCGAAGACCATGCGGGTCTTCGGCACCTACGAAGTCCTCTCCGTGCTGGGCAAGGGCGGGATGGCGGAGGTGTACCGGGCCCGGGTGCTGTCCGGTCCGCGCGAGGGCTGGACGGTGGCGCTCAAGCGCCTGTTGCCCGCGCTGACGAGGGATCCAGAGTCCGTGGCGCTCTTCGCGCGCGAGGCGCAGCTGTCCAAGCAGCTCCACCACCCCAACATCGTCACGGTGCTGGATGCCGGCGAGCTGGAGGGCATCTACTTCATCGTGATGGAGCTGGTGGACGGCCGCGACCTGGGGCAGATCCTCCGGCGCTGCAAGGTGCGCGGGATTCCGCTGCCGCTCGACTTCGCGGTGTACCTGGGCAAGGTGCTGCTGGAGGCGCTGGCGTACGCGCACTCCGCCGCGGGGCCCCAGGGCGAGCCGCTGGGCATCGTCCACTGCGACGTGTCGCCGTCCAACGTCTTCATCTCCCGCGTGGGGGAAATCAAGCTGGGCGACTTCGGCGTGTCGCGCGTGCTGGTGGACGGCAAGCTCCAGGGCGGCGACGTGCTGGGCAAGCCCTACTACCTGTCCCCTGAATCGCTGCTCGGCGAGGTCAGCCCGGAGGCCGACCTGTGGGCGGCCACGGTGGTGCTCTACGAGCTGCTGACGCTGGAGCGCCCCTTCACGGGCCCGACGCCGGAGGCCGTGTTCAACGCCATCCGTGCCCGGCAGTACCGGCCCCTGCGCGAGCTGCGGCCCGACATCCCGGAGGCGCTGGAGGCCGTGGTGGCCCGGGCCTTCGCGGAGCGTCCCGAGGACCGCTTCCCGACGGCGGAGGAGTTCGCCCAGGCGCTGGCGCCCCACTACGACGAGCGCGTGGGCACGCCGCTGGCCATCGCCGCCGTGGTGCGCGGCCTCTTCGGCGCCAGTGACGAGGTGCGCGCCACGCCGCCGCCCGGAGAGTCGCCGCCGACGCCGGGCTCGCGCGCGGGGTAGGGGAGCGGGCACCCCGTTGTCCGCTCGACCGCCCCTGCCCGCCGTCCAGGACGATGACGACCTTTCCTTCCGCCGCGCGGTGTCGCGTGCAGGAGGAGTTCACATGGCCAACGAGCCCAAGCAGCCAAAGCCGGAGCAGTCCGCACCCGAGCCCGAGGAGCGCGAGCGTCCGCGGACCTCCAAGGCGGATGAAGCCCGGGAGGACGGGATGCCCGGTTACGGGCAGCCCGACGAGGACGTCCGCGAGCAGCCGCTCCCGGAACAGTCCTGGTAGCGACGCGCTTCACACCTGTCCAACAGCGTGCATCTGGCGCGTGATCGGGCCTTGAAGTCCGACGCGGAGGCTTGGCCCCGCGCGTCCGGATTGTTAGGTCTCGAAAACGGAGCGCGCTGAAAGTGTTCCTGCGCGCGCTCCTTCTGGCGGTTGAGCGTCGCGCGCTTTCCCTCACCCGCCAGCTCAAGCGATGGATCCTGAATGGATCACCGGACGTGGTCGCTCTTCGCGACGGGCATCCCAAGTTTCGACACCCTGCTGGGCGGAGGCATCCCCAGGCGACAATCCATCATCGTGGCCGGAGACCCGGGCAGCGGGAAGACGGTGCTGTGCAGCCAGCTGGCCTTCCTGGCCGCGGCGCGAGGCCTGCCCGTCGTGGTGGTCACCGTCACGTCCGAACCCCACGACAAGCTCGTGGGCGAGCTGAGCAGCTTCAGCTTCTTCAAGGAGGAGCTGCTGGACGAAAAGCTCTTCGTGATGAGCGCCTACTCGTCGCTCAAGCAGGGCGCGAAGGAGACGCGGGACCTCATCATCCAGACGGCGCGCAAGCGGGGCGCGAAGCTGCTCTTCATTGATGGCCTTCGCGCCATCCGGGACCTCTGGCAGGACGAGGCGCGCCTGCGCGAGTTCCTCTACGAGCTGGGCATTGGCCTGGCCGCGGCGGATTGCGTCGGTCTCTTCACCACCGAATATCCCCTGGAGAAGCTGCTGACGCTGCCCGAGGCCACCACGGTGGACGGCCTGGTTTCACTGTCGGTGTCGAAGCACGGTGCCCGCCGCATGCGCCGCGTGGAGGTCGTGAAGCTGCGCGGCCGGCCACACCTGATGGGCGAGCACCTGATGCGCATCAACGGGGACGGGGTGTCCTTCATCCCGCGCCTGGAGGCCCTGGAGCCCACGGGCGAGGACGTGGCCCCGCCCCAGGAGCGCGCCAGCTTCGGGCTGCCGGAGCTGGACGTCTTGATGGAGGGCGGTCTGCCCCGCACGAGCGCCACGTTGCTGGCCGGAAGCATGGGCATCGGGAAGACGCTGCTGGCCGCGCACTTCGCGGCGGAGGGCGCGCGACGGGAAGAGCATTCCCTCTTCGTCTCCTTCCATGACTCCACGGCGTCGCTCGCCGCCCGGGCGCGGCGCATCCAACTGGACGTGGAGCGCTGCGTGAAGAGCGGCATGCTCACCTACCTGTACATCCCTCCGATGGAGCTGGAGGCGGACCTGGTGATGGACCGCATCCTCCAGGAGGTGGCGCGGCTGAACGTGAAGCGGCTGGTCATTGATGGCCTCACGACGCTGGAGCAGGCCATCATCGAGCGGGAGCGCAGGCCGCTGTTCCTGGCCGCGCTCGCGGAGAAGCTGCGCCGGGCGGGGGTGACGACGCTGTACACGCGAGAGGTCTCCAAGGTAGCCGGCACGGAGCTCGACTTCAGCGACGCGCCCGTCGCCACCCTCGGGGAGAACCTGCTCCTCCTGCGCTACGTGGAGCTGCGCGGACGCATCCACCGCCTCCTCTCGGTGCTGAAGATGCGCGACAGCAAGTACGACAACGACTTGCGCGAGTTCCAGATCGCCGACACGGGGATGAAGGTCCTGGACACGCTGCGCTCCGCGGAGGGGCTGCTGACGGGGCAGGCCCGGCCGCTCGGGACGAGCATCGGGGCCGTGGAATGAGCGGCGTCCTCATCGCGGAGGACGAGGAAGCCCTGCTCGAGGTCTTCGCCGAGGTCGTGGAGGCGCTCGGCTACCGCGCCATCCGGGCCCACAATGGAGAAGACGCGCTCATGTTGGCGCGCACGGAGCCGCCAGCCCTGGTGGTCAGCGACCACATGATGCCCCACCGCACGGGCATGGAGCTGCTGCGCGCCATGCGGTCGGAGCCGAGCCTCTCGTCGGTGCCCTTCGTGCTGCTGAGCGCCGCGCGGCCCGCGGGCCGCGAGGAGGCGGACGTCTTCCTCGCCAAGCCGGTGGACCTGAACACGTTCGAGGAGGCCGTCACCAACGCCCTTCGCGAACGTCCGCCCGTGGCCGTGCCCACCCTCACCGAGCCGAAGGCCTCCTCGTACACGCGCAGGGGGCCCATCCTGGCCCGCGAGGAGGTGCTCAACTGGGTGGCTCACGAGCTGAAGACGCCGCTCTCCTCGGCCCGCCTCAACGCCCAGGTTCTGCTGCGCAAGGTGGAGAAGCGGGGCGCGGAGGACGAGGTCCGTTCGGCGGAGGCCGTCCTGCGGCAACTGGACCGGATGAACCACCTCATCTCCTCCATCCTGGACGCCTCGCGCCTGTCCGAAGGCAAGGTGGAGCTGAGGCCCAGCCAGGGGGACATCGCTGGCTTCCTCCGGGAGCTCATCCAGGAGTGGCGTGATTTGGAACCGCAGGTGGACTTCGCGCTCCGGGGCGCCGAGGAGCCCGTGTTCCTTCCCTTCGACGGGGAGCGGGTGCGGCAGGTGCTCAACAACCTGCTCTCCAACGCGGTGAAGTACGGGGGCGAGACACGACGCGTCGAATTGGGCCTCGGTCTGCACCCCGGGCTGGCGGACATCCACGTCCGGGATTGGGGCATCGGCATCTCGGCGGGGGCGCTTCCCTCCGTCTTCGAGCGCTTCCAGCGGGCGGATGGCGAGCCTGCCCAGGGCCATGGCCTGGGCCTCTACATCGCCTCCTCCCTGGCGAAGCTGCACGGGGGCTCGTTGTCGGTGAAGTCCGCGCTGGGCGAGGGGTCGACCTTCCATCTCCGGCTTCCCCTGAGCCGGCGCCCCATGTCCTAGCCGGCCAGCGCGCGGACCTTCGGAACATGCAGGACGAGCGCGTCCACCACGCGCGCCACGTCCGCCTCCGTCGTACCGGGTCCCATGCTGAAGCGAAGGCTGCCTCGGGCCTGCGCGGGCGACAGGCCCATGGCCCGCAGGACATGCGACGGCGTCAGCGTGCCGGAGGCGCAAGCGGCGCCGGACGACACGCAGATGCCCTCCAGGTCCAGGGCGATGAGCAGCGACTCACCCTCCACGCCGTCGAAGCGCAGGTTGCTGGTGTTGGGCACGCGCGGGGCCGCGCCGCCGTTGACGTGCACCCCGGGCAGTCGCGCCGTCACCTCGCGCTCGAAGGCGTCGCGGAGCGCCGTCAGCCGCGCCGCTGTCTCCGGCAGCTCCTCGGCGGCCAGCTCCAGTGCGAGCGCCAGCGCCTCCGCATAGGGCACGTTCTGCGTCCCCCCGCGCCGGCCGCCTTCCTGGTGGCCCGGCGTGAGCGCGCGGACGTCCACGCTCTTGCGAACCAGCAGCACGCCCACGCCAGGAGGGCCGCCGAACTTGTGCGCGGACAGGGACAGCAGGTCCGCATCCACCTCGCGCAGGGACAAGGGCACCTTGCCCGCGGCCTGCACCGCGTCCGTGTGGAACAGCACGCCGCGCTGTCGGCACGCGAGCGCGACTTCCCGCGCGGGTTGGAGCACGCCCGTCTCGTTGTTGGCCCACATCAACGAGCACAAGGCCGTGTCCGGCGTCAGGGCCTCCAGCAGGTCGGCTTCGCGCACGCGCCCCTCTGGACCGGGCGCCACCCGCACGACGTGGGCGCCCTCCCGCTCCAGCTGCGCCACCGCGCCCAGCAGGGCGGGGTGCTCCACCGCGGACGTCACCACCCGCCGGCGCTCGGGCTGGGGGCGCAGGTGCCAGGCGCCCACGAGCGCCAGCGCGTCCGCCTCACTTCCGGAGCCGGTGAAGCTGACTTCCTTCGGCTCGCAGCCGAGCACGCGGGCCACCTTCGCCCGCGCCGCGTCCAGCCGGGCCCGGGCCGCGCGGCCCTCCTGGTGCACGCTGGACGCGTTGCCAAAGCCGCTGGACGCGAAGGCGCGCGACAGCCGCGCCGCCACCTCCGGGCGCACCGGCGCGGCCGCGTTGTAGTCCCAGTACGTCACGAGTCCTGCGCGTACAGCAGCGACACGGGCCGCTCGTCGGCGACGCCGAACGCCTCCAGGAACTTGGCCACCAGCTCGCGCTTGAGCGCCTTGCGCTGCGCCAGCTTCCCGGAAAGCGGCAGCCGCGCCCCGGCCATGCTGCCGTGGCCGCCGGCGGAGCCGCCGTAGTCCTCGCAGATTTCGCGGATGAGGCGCCCCGCGTTCATCCGCCGGTCCTTCACGCGCAAGCTGAGGAAGAGCTGGTTGCGGTACGAACCGAAGGCGAGCGACCACTTCATGCCTTCGAGGAACATCAGCCGCTCGGCCACCTCCGCCACCATGTCCGGGGAGTAGACCTCCTCCAGGTCGGTGACGATGGCCGTCCCGTACACCTTCGCCCGCTCGTAGGCCGTGTGGTAGAGCTGGAAGTAGCGCGCGGGCAGCTCCGGATGCTCAATCTGCGCCAGCAGCGTCTTGTCCATGCGCGGGAACAGCCACAGGTAGCTGTCCACGTCCGTGGGCGTCGTCTCCCGGCCCAAATCCCGCGTGTCCGCCTTGATGCCGTAGAACAGGCCGGTGGACACCTCCACGGAGGGCTCCAGCCGGGCCGCGCGCAGGTACTCCACCAGCATGGTGGACGTGGCGCCGAAGTCGCCGCCCACGTCCGCGAAGGGGGACTCCAGGCTCTCCTGCCGCAGCGGGTGGTGGTCCACCACCACGTGCGCTTCCAGCCGCGCGGGCAGGGAGTGGTTGCCCACCTTGGGCTGCGTGTCCACCAGCCCGAAGAAGTCATACTCGTCGAAGTCGAGCGTCGACACGTGCGAGACGGGCAGGCGCAGCACCTTCACGAAGGCGATGTTCTCCGCCCGGCCGATGATGCCTCCGTAGCCGACGTGGGCCTTCAGCCCCGCCTTGCGCTCGAGCAGGTGCGCCAGCGCCACCGCCGCCGCCAGCGAGTCCGGGTCCGGATTGTCGTGGGTGAGGATGAGCGCCTTGTGGTGGCCCTGGGCCACTCGCAGGAGCCGCTCCAGCTTGTCTCGGGCTGGCATATGGGCCAGCCGCGCTGGCGGGGGCTCCGTCAGCTCGCCTCCCGAGTTTCCGGTTCCGCGGCGGCTGTTGAGGGACTGTGTCACGGGCATGGGTATTCTTCTTACTTCCTCCCGTCCTGGGATTCGAGAATCCGGGGTCTGTTGCCAACACACCAATGGTGTCGACGGACCCCGGACTCTTCACGGCGCGCGGGAGGCGCGTGAGCCTGCGCGCCCCCTCGCCGGGCCGCCGTGGGACGTGGGCTAGCTGTTCAGCGCCTTGAACTTGCGGCCCAAGTCCCGGAAGTACTTCATCCCGTTGTCGAGCGAGTTCTCCATCGCGTCCATCAGCACCGTGCGGAAGCCCGCCACGGGTCCCCGGAAGGACTCGTAGTAGCGCTGCCGGTCGATGGAGTGGATGACGGCGGGCATGTAGCCGTTGCGCAGCAGGATGAGGTTGCTGCACATGCGCCCCACCTTCCCGCTGTGCTCGGTGAACGGGAAGATCTGCACGAACTTGTGCTGGACCGTGGCCGCCTGCTTGATGGGGTGGAACTCGCGGAACTCGGCGCTGGCCGTGTAGTCCACGAGCTTCTCCAACTCCGGCTGGATCTTCGCCGGCTGGGAGATGTCGTGGAAGTACGTGCGGTGCAGCGGCATGTCCTTGCGCAGCCCGGACCTGTCCCGCTCCTTGGCCAGCTCCTTCTCTGTGCGCTCGCGGCGCTCCATGCGCGCGCGCTCCGTCTGGGCCTCCGGCGTGTTGCCCAGGAAGAGGTCGTGTATTCGCTTGATGGTGGTCAGCGTGATTTGCGCCTGCTTCCTGGCGCCCGCTGCCTCCTCACGGAGGAAGTCACAGACGGCCTTGTGGTTCCGGATTTCGAGGACCACCGGAATCATGGAGGCTTCCGCGCTGGTTCGATGCGGGAACAGCGCGGCCATCAGCTCCTGATGGGTGTAGACGACTCCCTCCAGCGCGGCGTCGTGGTAGATCCACGACATCTCCATCTTGTCCAAGAACTCGCGCGCGTCAGGCTTGTCCTTGTAGATGTCGAGGTACCCACGCAGCGTTTCGTTCTTCTCGTCGATGTCCTGGTAGCGTTCCTTCACGGACTGCGGCTCCTTCTCGCTGCGGGTCCGCCGCGGGCGGTACTCGAAGCATGCGGCCGAGCGGTACAACGGCGCGTGGATTCTAGAAATTCCGCGCGGTTGTAACAACGAAATCATTACAGATTGACGAGGAACACCTCGCACGCCTGGTCGAGCAGGTCCTTGGAGAGCGCCGGAGGCATCTGCCGGTAGCGCGCAGCGTCCCGGATGAGGCTCACCAGGTCCCGAGGGTGGCACGAGCGGAGCTCCATGCTCCGGGGCTTGTAGTAGTGCTCGATGAGGTACGTGACGGCCTGGTCCACGTACGGGATTCCCGCTGCCTCGCAGACGCGACTGAAGATTTCCCGGTAAGCCTCTTCGTCGGGGTTCCCGACCTCAATCTTGTACTTGATGCGGCGCAGGAAGGCCTCGTCCACCAGCTCCTTGGGGTCCAGGTTGGTGGAGAAGACGAGGAGCTGATCGAAGGGGATTTCGAACTTCTTGCCGGTGTGGAGGGTGAGGTAGTCCACCCGCTTCTCCAGAGGGACAATCCACCGGTTGAGCAGGTCCGTGGGGTGGACCTTCTGGCGGCCGAAGTCGTCGATGAGGAGCATGCCGCCGTTGGCCTTCACCTGGAACGGGGCCTCGTAGAAGCGGGTGCTCTCCGAATAGATGAGGTCCAGCATCGCCAGCGTCAGCTCGCCGCCCACGACGACGGAGGGCCGGCGGCACACGAGCCACCGGTTGTCCATTTCGAACGTCTGCCTGCGGCCGGAGGCATCCCCGCCGGCCTCCAGCGACACCGGCGTGTGGATGAGCCTGTCGTGGACCTGGATGATCTGATTCCCAATCTCCAGGCAGTGGGGGACGAACACCTCGCCGCCGAACATGTTGGAGACGGCCTCCGCCAGGCTCGTCTTGCCGTTGCCGGGGGAGCCGTAGAGGAACAGCGAGCGGCCGGAGTTCACCGCCGGGCCCAGCTTGTCCATCAGCTCCGCGGGGACGGTGAGGTGGCTGAGCGCCATCACCAGCTCCTCCTGGCTGACGACGGGCGTCTCCTCCGTCTGGCTGGTGATGAGCGCGTTGTACTGCTCAATCGGCACCGGCGCGGGGCCCACGTAGGTGGTGCGGGTGAGGGCGTCCCGTGCGTACTCGCGGCCCTTCTCCGACAGGATGAACTCCACCGACGCGCGGCCGAAGCCCTTGCCGCCGCGCAGGTCCACCAGCTTCTCCGTGGCGATGAAGTCCACCACGTGCTCGATGACGCCCGGCCACGGCAGGCGCATCTCGTCCGCGATGCCCATGCCCGTGCCCGTCCCCGAGTAATAGAGGTACTTCAGGGCGATGTCGGACAGGATGCCCATCTTGAGCCCCGTGTCCTCCACCGACTTCGGCTCCGGTGGAGCGATGTCGAGGATGGATGGGTTCTCAAGCTTGAACGGATTGTCGTCGTAGTCGTAGCCAGCGGGAGGAGCCATCAAGCCCCGTTCTAGCCCATTCAAGGCGTGCTCGGGCGCGGGACGTGGCGTCTTCCCTGGCTGCCCGCCCCCCTCCCAGGCCGAAGAGGGGGGCGCGGCGGGGCGGCTCAGACGTACGTGAGCCAGTCCGCGTACTTCGGCTCCTGGCCCCGCACGATGCGGAAGTACATGTCCTGCACGTGCCGGGTGACGGGGCCGACCTTGCCGTCCGCCACCTGGCGGTTGTCCACCTCGCGCACCGGGGTGATCTCCGCCGCCGTGCCGCAGAAGAAGATCTCGTTGGTGATGTAGAGCGCGTCGCGGGTGAAGGTGACCTCCTCCACCGTGCGGCCGCTGTCGCGCAGGATGTGCAGCACCGTGTCGCGGGTGATGCCATCCAGGATGGGGCAGGACAGGGGGGGCGTCTTGATGATGCCCTTCTTGTTCACCTGGAAGATGTTCTCGCCGGAGGCCTCGGCCACGAAGCCGCTGACGTCCAGGAGGATGGCCTCGTCGTAGCCCGCCATCACCGCCTCGCGCTTGGCGAGGATGGAGTTGACGTACTGGCCGGTAATCTTCCCGCGCACCATGTTCACGTTGACGTGCATGCGCGTGTACGAGCTGACCTTGGCGCGGATGCCTTCCTTCATGCCCTTGTCGCCCAGGTACGCGCCCCAATCCCAGGCCGTCACGGCGGTGCGGGTGGGGTTCACCGCGCCCAGGCCCATGGCGCCGTCGCCCATGAAGGCCACCGGCCGCAGGTACGCGCCGTTGGCGAACAGGTCCTTCTGCGCGCGGAGCAGATTCACGCACGCGTCGAAGAGCTCGTCTTCGGTGTACGGAATCTTCAGCATGATGATGTGGGCCGAGTCGAGCAGCCGGCGGATGTGCTCACGCAGCCGGAAGACGGCCAGCCGTCCGTCGTGCGTCTTGTACGCGCGGATGCCCTCGAAGACACCCAGGCCGTAGTGAAGCGCGTGCGTCATCAGATGCACGTGGCCCTCGTCCCACTTCATCAGCCGGCCGTCGAGCCAGATTTGCTCGGCGCGCACGCCACTACTCGAGGTCGAGCTCATTCGATGTTCCTTCGCCTGGATGTTTGAGGGGTGGGACCGCCCGGGCCTTCTAGCCAGCGAAACCTATGAGGTCAAAGCGTGTTTCTCGTCCCGAAAAGAGTCACAGCACCGGTGGCAGGGGGGTAAGCATCCGACGGAGGAACGGGATGTCCTCCGCCAGTGCCGCCCTGCCGAAGTGTAGCGCCTTCGAGGCCAGTTCCACCGACGGTACGACGTCCAGCGGCGACAGTGTTCGCGGAAAGCGTTTGACGTGGTGCGTATAGGGGAGGTTCGGCGTCACCGTCATCGCGGCCAGCCGCTGGAGGGGAAGCCAGAAGGGCGTGGTCAGCTTCGGGGCGAAGCCGTCGAGCGCGAGGATGAACGCGTTGCGCGTGCCGATGCGGCCCCGGGCCACCGCCTTCCACGCCTCCTTGGCGGGCAGGTTGTCCACCAGTCCTCCGTCGATGAGCCGCGCGACGCCGTGCTGGCCCATGAGGCCCTCCACCAACGTGTGCATGCCCGGGTCCTCTCGCAGCACGTCGTAGTGGATGACCCCGGGCAGCGCGGAGGAGAAGCCCGCGGCGTCGAGCGCGTCGAAGTCGCCGGTGGTGTCGTCCGCGCCCAGGTAGAGGCGGGCGGTGATTTCGGGACGGGTGAAGAGCTCGGCCATGGCGCCCATGGCGGCCTGGATGCGGCGCGCCACGCCCGCGGGGTTGAGCAGGCCCAGCGGACTGACGCCCAGCAGGCGCTCGTAGTACTCCAGCGGCCGGGGGAGCATGCCGCGGCGGATGCCGCCCACGGCGATGAGGGTGGGCACCGGCAAATCCCTGAGCCGCATGCCGCTGCTCTCCGGCCCCGCGCCGAAGAAGCGGCCCAGCCCCGCGCGCAGGAACAGCCGCAGCGCCGCGGGCAGGCCATAGCGGCTCTCCGTGGAGATGAAGCGGAAGAGCTTCCGGAAGGACAGCCCGCGGACGATGTTGATCATGTCCGTGGGGTCGAAGCGCGTCAGGCGCGAGCGCATGATGGCGAGGATGGCGCCCATGGACGTCCCGGCGAGCAGGCGCGGCTCCAGGCCGTGTTCATCCAGGAGGCTCATCGCGCCCAGGTAGACGTAGGCCGTCCCGCCTCCGCCGCCGGTGACGAGCACCAGCTCCTTCTGCCGGATTTCCCGGTCCAGCGCCTCGGGTGGAACGCGCCCGCGCAGCCGCTGCGCCACCGTGTCGCGCGCCTTCGCGGCGTGCTGGCGCAGGTCCTTCACGTGCGGCATCAGCCGATCCCTCGTGGGCGGGAAGGGGGCTTGGAGGATGGGGCCCAGGCGGCGCTCCACCTCCTCGCGAAACGGGGTGAGCAGCGCGCCCACGCCCACGTCGCGTCCGTCGTGCCGCACCTTGTAGAGGCGCGCCAGCGACAGGGCGGTGCGGAGGATGGCCTCCTCGCGCGGGTCGACCAGGGCCGCGTTGGCCAGCGACGCGCGCACCAGGCGGAGCTCCATCTCCTCGAGCGGCCGGGTGATTTGAAAGCGTTCCTTCAGCAGCACGCGCTTCGAGGGCCCTTCACGCCTGGGCGATCTGCGAGAGGTTGGACTTCGCCTTCTCGATGTCGCCTTCGTACTTGAGGACGAGGTTCAGCGTGGAGGCCACCACGTCGGCGGTGAGCTGCTCCGCGTTCAGCAGCGCCAGGCTCTGGGCCCAGTCGAGCGTCTCGCTGATGGAGGGCGCCTTCTTCAAGTCGAGCGAGCGGATGGCGGCCACCGCCTCCACCACCTGCTCCGCCAGCACCTGGGGCACCTGGGGCAGGCGCGAGCGGACGATGCGCAGCTCGCGCTCGCGGTCCGGGAAGTCGATGTGCAGGTGGAGGCAGCGGCGCTTGAGCGCGTCGGACAGCTCGCGCGCGGCGTTGGAGGTGAGCAGCACGCGGGGGACGTGCTTCGCGCGGAAGGTGCCCAGCTCGGGGATGGTGACGGCGTTGTCGGAGAGCACCTCCAGGAGGAAGGCCTCGAACTCCGGGTCCGCCTTGTCGATTTCGTCCACCAGCAGCAGGGCGGGGTGCTCGCAGAGCAGGGCGCGCAGCACCGGGCGGGGCAGCAGGAAGCGTTCGGAGAAGAACACCGCGTCACTGGAGGCCAGCCGGTCCGCCGCCTGCGCCAGCGTGGTGGTGCCCTGCACCATGTCCCCAATCTTGTCCTTGAGGAGCTGGGTGTAGAGCAGCTGCTTGGCGTACTCCCACTCGTAGAGGGCCTTCGCCTCGTCCAGGCCCTCGTAGCACTGGAGCCGGATGAACTCGCGGCCCAGCGCCTGGGCCAGGGCCTTGGCCAGCTCCGTCTTGCCGACGCCGGCGGGGCCTTCCACCAGGATGGGCTTGTCCATCCGGTCCGCCAGGAAGGCCGCCGTGGCGATCTCCGGCGACGACAGGTAGCCCACCTGCTCCAGGCGCTTCTCCGCGTCCTCCACGCTGGTGAAGGCGTGGCTCTCAACCGTCGAAGGGGTGCTCACCCGGTGAACTTAACCGAGGCCCTCCAGGCGACTGCGGCAAAAATGCCAGGGTTCCGGCGTCATCTCCGTGGCCCGTCCGCCTCGCCGCCGGGCAACCCTGCGAAACTCCGGAGGGAAATATTCTGCGCACCGTGGGCACACGTCGTGCATCTCATGGCCTCGAATCGGTACTCAGGGAGGTCAGCGGTCATGGCGTGGGCGTGGTTGCGGATGGTGATGATGGTGGCGGTCGTCCTGCTTCCGGGCGGCTTCCCGCTCCTGCTGGCCTACGTCTCCTTGCGCACACTCCGCAGCCGTTGGCGCCGTGCCCAGGAGGAGGCCCACAGTGGGGGCCGCGTGGTGTCACTCCGGAACGTCGTCTCCACGCTCCACTTCAAGGAGCTGGTCCGCGAGGCACGCGCCGCGCTCTGAGCGCGCGAGGGCGCCGCTCGACGCCTCCTGGGTGGGAGCTGAAACGGCCCTGACACACCTGCCCGACCAGGGCACGGATGTCAGGGCCGCTTCATTGAGGCCTCGGGGTTCCGAGGCCGGGGCCGTCGGGATTCCGGCGGGGTGCCGGAGTCCCGGCGCCGTTACTTGTCCAGCTCGTCCACCAGGGCCGTCCAGTCGTCGTCTTCCTTGGTCGTGGGCAGCTGGATGAGCAGGGTCCGGTCGGTGGGCTCGGACTCGTCACTCAGCGCCGCCGGCTGGGCGGGAGCCGGGGCAGGGGCCTTCTTCGCGGCGGCCTGGGCCGCAGGCCTGGCGGCCGGCTTCTTCGCCGGGGCCGCCGGAGCAGGGGCCGCGGCGGGCGGGATGACCTGGTTGAGCTGCGTCCTCACGGCCAGGTCGTCGTCCTGGGGCGCCGCGGGTTTGGCGGCGGCCTTGGCCGCCGCGGTGGTGGACTTGCTCTTGTAGCGGGCCAGCTCCAGCTCGGCGACCTTGAGGGCCTTGCTCTTCTCCTGCACGGACTGCTGCAGGCGGGTGACCTCCTGCACCTTGATGGCGTCGCGGCGCTCCAGCTCCGCCTTCTGCTTGGCGGCGAGCTCTTCCTGCTCCTTGGCGTGCCGCGCCTCCAGGTCCTTGCGCTCCTTCTGCGCGGAGGCCAGGCGGGTGGTGGCCTCGTGGGCCTTGCTCTCGGCGGCGGCCACCTTGGCGTTGAGCTCCTTCTCCGCGCGGGATTTGGCGCCCTGCGCGTTCTCCACCGCCAGCTCCAGGTCCTGGATTTTCTTCGCCCGCGTGCTCAGCTGGCCTTGGAGGTCCTTGGCCCTGGCGTCGGCCTCGGTGGCCTGCGTCTGGGCGTCCTGCGTGAGCTGGGCGATGCGCTGCTCGGCCTTGGCCAGCTTCGCGGCCAGTTCATCCGCCGCCCGCCTGGCGTCGGCGCGTTCCTGGTTCGCCTGCTGGGCCTGCTGCTGGAGCCGGGCCTCGGCCTGCTGGACCTGGCCCGCGAGCCCGTCCCGCTCGGCGGTGAGCTTCTGCTGGGCGGCGCCCGCGGCGCGAAGCTGGTCCTCGCGGCCCGCCAGCGCCTTGCGGCCCTGCTCGAGCTGCTCGTTGAGCCCGGCGATCTGCTGACCCAGGCCCTCGGCCTGACGGCGGGCCTCGGTGGCCTGCGTCTGGAGCTTGGCCTCCAGGGCCTTGAGCTGCTCGGTGCGGGTGGCGACCTCGCGGTTGAGCACCTCCGCCTGACGCATCTTCTCCTGCGTCACGTGGGTGAGCTTGCGGAGCGTGTCCGACAGCTCCGTGCCCTTCTGCGTCAGGTCGTTCTGGAGCAGCTCCTCGCGGCGCTGCGACTCCTCGGTGAGCGTGTGCAGCCGCTCCTCGAGGTGGGCCCGGGTGTTCTCCGTCTGCGCCAGCGTGGCGGTGAGCTGTGTCACCTCGGCGACGCGCGTGCCCAGCTCGTGCTTGGTGAGGGTGAGGTGCTCGCCCAGGTCCTCGCCATGGGCGCGTGCCTCGGCCAGCTGACCCTCCAGCGTGGCCTGGGTGCTCGCGGCGGCCTTCCGGTGTTCCTGGTGCGCGTGCTGCTCGCGCGCGAGCGCGTCGCGGGTGGAGGCGAGCTGGCCCTGGGTCTGCTCCAGCGTCTGGCTGGTGGCCTCCAGCTCGGAGCGCAGGCCGTCGCGCTCACTGGTGAGGTCACCGATGTGCGCGCTCGTCTCCGCGGCCAGCTTCTCGTGCGCGGCCCGCTCGGCCTCGTAGTGGCCCTGCGTCTCGGACAGCTCGGCGCGGAGCTGGCCAATCTGGCCGGTGAGGTCCTGCTCCAGCGCGTCCTTCGCGGCGCCCAGGTCGGCCAGCTCCGCGGTGCGCTGGTCGCGCTCGCGGGTGGTGTGGGCCAGCGTGTCGCGGGTCTCCTGGAGCGCGCCTTCGGTCTGCGCCAGCGTCTGTTGTGTCTGCTGGAGCGTCTGGGTGGTGGCGTCCAGCTCGCCGCGCGTCTCCGCCAGCGTGCCTTCGGTCTGCGCCAGCGCCTGCTGTGTCTGCGCCAGCGTCTGGCTGGTGGCGTCCAGCTCGCCGCGCGTCTGCGCCAGCGCGCCTTCCGTCTGGGACAGTGTCTGCTGCGTCTGGCCCAGCGTCTGGCTGGTGGCGTCCAGCTCGCCGCGCGTCTGCGCCAGCGTGTCCTCGGTCTGGGCCAGCGTCTGCTGCGTCTGGCCCAGCGTCTGGCTGGTGGCGTCCAGCTCGCCGCGCGTCTCGGCCAGCGCGCCTTCCGTGTCGGAGAGGGTCTGCTGCGTCTGGCCCAGCGTCTGGCTGGTGGCGTCCAGCTCACCGCGCGTCTGCGCCAGCGTGCCCTCGGTGTTCGCGAGGCGCGCCTGCGTGTCCGCCAGCGTCTGGCTGGTGGCGTCCAGCTCGCCGCGCGTCTCCGCCAGCGTGCCTTCGGTGCTGGCGAGGGTGTGCTGCGTGTCGGCGAGCTGCTGCTCCGTCTGCGCCAGCGTCTGCTGCGTCTGCGTCAGCGTCTGGCTGGTGGCCTCCAGGTCTCCGCTCAGCTCGGAGATGCGCTGGTCGCGCGTGGCCACGTCCCCTTGCAGGGATTCGATGGTGGCCTCGCGCTGGGTGACGGTGTCCTCCAACTGGGCCACGCGCGCGGAGAGCTGTTCGCCGGTCCGCTGCGAGTCATCGAGCTGCCGCTGCGTCTCCTCGAGCTGCGAGGTGAGCGCCTGAATCTGGCCGGTGAGGTCCGCTTCCAGTTCGGCCTTGGCGGAGCGCAGCTCCTCCAGCTGACGGGAGAGGTCCGCCTCCAGCGCGTCCTTCGCCTGGGAGAGGGCCTGGAGCCGGTCGTTGAGGTCCGTCTCCAGCTCGTCCTTGGCCTGCCCCAGCGCCTGGAGCTCCGCGGTCAGCTCGGCCTCGCGGTCCTCCAGGTGCGCCTTGGCGGCCTCGACCTCGCCCTCGAGCTCGCCGATGCGCTCCAGCTGCTGCTGGATGTTGGCGTTGAGCTCCGCCTCGGTGTGCTCGTTCCGGGCGATGGTCTCCGACAGCTCGCGCTCGAGCGTGCCGAGCTTCGCGTCACGCTCCTCGATGCGCTGGGTGAGCTCGGCTTCCTGGGCGTCCTTGTCCAGCCGGAGCTGGTCGCGCTCGCCCGTGGTGCGCGTAAGGTCCGTCTCCAGGTCCGCGACCTGCTGGCTGAGCTTCGCCTCCAGCGCATCGCGCTCGGCGTTGAGCCGGTGGATTTCCGCGTCCGCCTGGGTGCCGTGCTCCTCGGCGCGGGTGGCGCGGGCTTCCAGGCCGCGCACGGTGGCGTCGCGCTCCTGCTCGGTCTGCTGCAGCCGCTCCTGGAGGGCCTGGATTTCACCGTCCAGCTCGGCGAAGCGCTCGTCGCGCTCGCTGATGGTGCGGTTCAGCTCGGTCTCGAAGTCGTCACCGCGCTTCGTCAGCCGCGCGATTTCGCCTTCGTTCGCGAGGACGGTGTCCTGGAGCTTCTGCTCCTTGACCTCGAACTCGAGAGTGACGACGCCCAGGTGCTTCTCCAGCTTGTCGTACTCGTTGCGGCCGTGCTCCAGCTCGCTGGCGCGGCGGCTCAGCTCCTCCTCGGCGCGGGAGACCTCCCGGCGCAGGAGGTTGATGTCCTTCTCCTTGGAGGCGACGACCTCGATGAGGTCCTTCTCCGCGGAGAACTTCTGGAGGAGCAGGTCGTCGACGGTGGCGCCGTGCTCGCGCTCCTTCTGGATGGTCGCCTGCTGGGCCTCATTGAAGCGGCGCAGCAGGTCATCCACCTGCATCTTCAGGCCCTGGAGCTCCACGTCCTTCTCGTGGATGCGGTCCTCGCCGGAGAGCAGCTCACGCTCGCGCACGTTCCAGATTTCGGAGAGGCGGGCGAGCTGGGCCTCGCGCGTCTTCAGCTCGTCGCGGAGGATTTGAATCTTGCCCTCCGGCGTGCCCATCAGCTCGCGCCGCGGCGGCGGACGCTTGAGCTGGCGGGACTCGGCGAGCAGCTCCGCCTTGCGGTCCGCGATGGACTGGAAGGTGCGGTCGAGGAACGCGCGGTCCTCTTCCGTCATCGCGCTGCGGCGCTCGCGCTTGGGCAGCTTCGGCGGCCCACCCGCGGCGGCCTTGAGCGACGGAGGCATGGGCGGGGGCGCCTCGCGCGTCCCGTTCAGCGCGGCCTCCAGCGACGCGCCGGTGTCATCCGTGCCGGGCGGCACGATGCCGTGGCTCAATGCGGTCAGATCGCCCAGCGCGAACGGGAAGGCGAGGTAGCCGTCGGCCGCCTGCGGTGTCTGACGATGCTGCGCCAGGCCGTCCACGCCGCTCTCGGAGGAGATCAGGAGCACCTTGAGGTTCTGGCCCCACTTGCCCTTCTTGATGTTGCCGCAGAGGACGAAGCCGGACTGATCCTTCAACTCCGCACGGAGGACGACCAGGTCTGGCCGGCGCTTCTCCAGCTCACGCTGCGCGTCAGCCGCCGTCTCAGCCAGGGCGGTCTGGTAGCCCGAGCCCTTGAGCACGGTGGCCATGCTGAGCGCTAATTCATGATCGCTTTCGACGATGAGGACCCGACGCTCCATGAAGCCTTTGTCCCGGAAAAGTGCTGTGAAAACCGGAACATCCTAGCGGGCGGGTGCGACCCTTGGAAAGTTTCCAGGATCAGCTCGGTTGGCTGCCTCACGAGTTCTTGCCACGGACGACGACTTCCGAACGGCCTGAGGGGGCCGGGTGGGCGG
>NZ_JABXEO010000105.1:0-25762 GCF_013372585.1 Myxococcus sp. AM010 | reverse complement strand
CGCTGGGGGTGGTGGGGGAGAGCGGGTGTGGCAAGAGCCTCACGGCGCTATCCCTGCTGCGGCTGGCGCCCGAGCCGCCGGTGCGCGTGGTGGGCGGGGAGGTGCGCTTCCAGGGCCGGGACTTGCTGACGCTGCCGGAGACCGAGCTGCGCCGGGTGCGCGGCCGGCACGCGGCGATGATCTTCCAGGAGCCGATGACGTCGCTCAACCCGGTGTTCACCGTGGGCGAGCAGATTGGGGAGGGCGCCCGGCTGCACCTGGGCGCCTCGCGCGCGCAGGCCCGGGACAAGGCCGTGGAGATGCTGCGGCAGGTGGGCATCCCCGCGCCGGCAGAGCGCGTGGACGCGTATCCCCACCAGCTCTCCGGGGGCATGCGGCAGCGGGTGATGATGGCGATGGCGCTGGCGTGTGACCCGGCCTTGCTCATCGCGGACGAGCCCACCACCGCGCTGGACGTCACCATCCAGGCGCAGATTCTGGACCTGCTCGCGCGGCTCCAGGCCGAGCGGGGCATGGCGGTGCTGCTGATTACGCACGACCTGGGTGTGGTGGCGGAGAGCTGCGACGCGGTGGTGGTGATGTACGCGGGCCGGGTGATGGAGCGCGCCCCGGTGAGCGCGCTGTTCGCCTGGCCCGCGCACCCGTACACCGCGGGCTTGCTGCGCTCGCTTCCGTCCCGGCGCGACGTGGGCGGCGCACCGGCTTCCCGGGCGCGGCTGCGGGCCATTCCCGGCAGGGTGCCGCCGCTGCGGCAGTTGCCCGCCGGCTGTGCGTTCCGGGAGCGCTGTGAACGCGCGCTGGACGTCTGCGCGCACGTGAAGCCCGCGCTGACGTCGCCCAGGGAAGGGCAGTGGACGGCCTGTCACAACCCGGTGCCCGCGCCATGAGCTCCACGCCGCTGCTCCAGGTCCGCGACCTCCAGGTGCACTTCCCGGTGCGCGCCGGTGTGCTCGGCCGGGTGCGCGGCGCGGTGAAGGCCGTGGACGGCGTGGACTTCGACGTCATGCGCGGTGAGACGCTGGGGCTGGTGGGGGAGAGTGGCTGCGGCAAGAGCACCCTGGGACGCGCGGCGCTGCGGCTGGTGGCGCCCACGGCGGGCTCCGTCCGTTTCGACGGGCAGGAGCTCACCGGGCTGTCCCAGCGGCGGCTGCGGCCGCTGCGCCAGCGGATGCAGTTCGTCTTCCAGGACCCGTATGCCTCGCTCAACCCCCGGATGACGGTCCGGGAGATTCTGGAGGAGCCCTTCGCCATCCACGGGCTGGCCCGAGGGCAGGGTGAGCGGGCGCGCGAGGTGGCGGAGTTGGTGGACGCCATGGGGCTGCCGCGCGAGGCCCTGGCGCGCTACCCCCATGAGTTCTCCGGAGGGCAGCGGCAGCGCATTGGCATCGCGCGAGCGTTGGCGCTGCGGCCCGACCTGGTGGTAGCCGATGAGCCCATCAGCGCGCTGGACGTGTCCGTGCAGGCGCAAATCGTCAACCTGCTGGTGGACCTTCAGCAGGCGCGGGGCCTCACCTACGTCTTCATCGCCCACGACCTGAACATCGTCGAGTACGTGTCCACCCGGGTGGCCGTCATGTACCTGGGCCGCATCGTGGAGCTGGCCCCGGCCGCGTCGCTCTACCGACAGCCGCGCCACCCGTACACCCAGGCGCTGCTGTCCGCGGTGCCCGTCGCGGACCCGGGCCACGCCCGGACACGCCTGCTGGTGCCAGGCGAGCCGCCATCGCCCCTGGCGCCGCCCCCCGGTTGCACCTTCCATCCGCGCTGTCCGCATGCCATGGAGCGGTGCCGGCGCGAGTCGCCCCCGTCCTACGCGCTGGGCGGTGGCCACTTCGCCGCGTGTTTCCTGGCGGAGGTCGCCGCGCGCGAGGCCCCGGCCACAGCCCCTTCTGGAGGAAGTCCCGGTGTTCTGGCTCAGCCATCATCATCCGGATGAGTACAACCGCACCTACCTGTTCGGCGGCGCGCGCGTGTGCGCGCGCTGCCTGGGGACCTATCCGGTGCTGCTGGCGGTGCTGGTGGCCCTGTTCGCCGTGCGCGCCCCGCTGCGGTGGGCGCTGGACGTGCCCGTCGTCCTGGCGCTCACCGTTCCCGCGCTGGCGGACTGGGCGGTGGGCCGCTTCCGGCCGGCGTCGGGGAGCAACGCGGTGCGCACCCTGACGGGCGTGTTGCTGGGGGCGGCGCTCGGCCGCTCCCTGTACGTGCACCTGCAGCAGCCACTGCCCGCGGTGCTCCTGGCGCAGGGCGCGCTCGTGACAGCGGTGGCCGTCCCTGTCATTCTCGCCACTTACCAGAGACCGCGCCCGGGATAGACCCTGGCGGCCCGTCGCCCGTTAACTGTGCACGGGTGGCGGAGTGGGCCGGGTGAAGGTGGCTCCAAGGAGCGTTGGGGGAGTGTTGGGACCGGAAACCTCAGACGAGCGGCTGATGCTCGCCTTCCAGGCGGGGGACGCGCGCGCGTTCGAGGCGCTGGTGCGCAAGCACCGGACGCCGGTGTTCAACTTCATCTTCCGCTTCACGGGGCACCGGGCACGGGCGGAGGACGTGCTGCAGGAGACGTGGCTGAAGGTGGTTCGGAGCGCCGGCGACTACACGCCCAAGGCGAAGTTCACGACCTGGCTCTACACGATTGCGAGGAACCTCTGCGTGGACAGCGCGCGCAAAGAGAGCTACCGCCAGGCGTCTTCCCTGGAGGCACCCGCCCCGGGAGCGGAGCGGGACGAGTCGCGCCCCCTGGGGGAGGGCCTGCCGGACGCGGGGGCCAGCCCGGAGCGCGGCGCCTACAACGCTCGGCTGCGTCCCATGTTGGAGCGAGCCCTGGCGACGCTCCCGGACGAGCAGCGTGAGGTCTTCACCCTGCGCGAGTACAGCGGCATCCCCTTCAAGGACATCGCGGAGGTGACGGGAGTGTCCGAGAACACGGTGAAGAGCCGCATGCGCTACGCGCTCGACGGGCTTCGCCGCCGGCTGGCGGAGATGGGCGTCGACGGCGACCTCGCCGAGGACGGAAGGACGGTGGTGGGATGAAGCCGCAGAATCCGCATGCGCAGGAGGACCGGCTGCTCGACTTCGCCTATGGCGAACTGCCGGTGCCCGAGGCCCGCCTCGTCGAAGCCCATTTGGAGGGCTGTTCCCGCTGCACCCAGGCCCTGGACGACATTCGCGGGGTGCGCGCCACCATGTCCCAGCTGTCGGTGGAGCCCGCTCCGGACGCGGGGCTGGAGTCGCTGATGGCCTATGCCCAGCAGGCCGCGCGCCGCGCCGCCGCGGGCCCCGAGCCGAAGCCGTCCCGCTGGCGCCGGTGGTTCTTGCCCGTGGTGGGCCTGGCCTCCGTGAGCACCTTTGGCATCCTGACGCTCCAGGCCCGGTCGCCCGAGCTCACGCGGCCTGACTTGAGCGTGGCGAAGGTCGCGGTCGCGAAGGAAGAGCGGGCGGCCCCGCCGGCCGCTGATGGTTTCTCGCCGGCCGCGGCTGCTCCGGCCCCCGCGGCGGCGCCGATGGTGCCGGCCGAGGCGGAAGCGACGGGGTACGCCGCCCGGGAAGTGACCGCGCCAAAGAGCTCGAAGGGGGCCGAGCGGTCGCGGGAGCAGCGGCGGCTCGCGGAGGACTGGGCCAACGCGGGCAGTGGCGGCGGGCTCGACATGCGGATTCGGCGTGAGAGCGCGAGCAAGGCGAAGCGCGGGCCGCCCGCCGCGGCTCGCGCACCCAAGGCCGACATGCAGGCCGCGCTGGAGCCCGCGCCCATGGCGCTGGACGGCGCGCCGTCGTCGCTGGACGAGGAGTCCGAAGTCGCGAACGAATCGAAGGACCTGCAGACCCCGCCGGTGGATCGGGACGAGGCCTCCGGTGAGCAGGAGCGGCGCGTCGCGGACTCGCAGGCCCCCTGGTCCGTCCCCCCGCGCGACTCGCTGCGCCTGGGGTCCACGTCGCCAGCCGCACGAGGCGCCGCCTACGATGACGAGCTGGACGCGTCGGAATCCAAGGGCGCCCCGGGAGGCGCCGCCGCCCAGGGCAACGCCGCGCTTCAGCGCCCGGCGCCGGCACCGGTCTCCAAGAAAGCCGCGCCCCCCGCCGCGCCTCCACCGCCCCCCATGGAGCGCGCCACCGTCGCGGAGCTGTCGCGCCAGGCGCGGGCGGCGTTCGAAGCGGGGGAGGGGGCCCGGGCAGCCGGGCTGATCCGCGCGGCGCTGGCCGCGGGGGCCACGGGAAAGGAGCGCTGGGCGCTTCTGAACCAGCTGTGTGAGTTCGAGTTCGCCCTGGGTAGGCGGGCCGAAGGACTCGAGGCTTGCAATCGCGTGATACAAGAAGCGCCCGCCTCGGATGCCGCCAGAGCGGCGCGCCGGCGGGTGGAACGCGAGTCATCGGTCAATGAGCTGCCCGCTAAACCCGTGAAATAACGGGGCGTATTTTCTCATCAACTGGGAGGGAAACGTAGGCGCAGGTCTGTCCATTTGACCGATGCGCTTCTGAGACCTGTCCCTGGATAATGGTTTCATGGGACAGGAAGCACAGAAACCGCGGGCGCGAGGGGCGTCTGGCCGGCAGTCGGGTCAGGCCGCGGTGGAAGCGGCGATGATCATGCCGCTCACCGTCTTCATGACGCTGGGGATCATCCAGCTCACGATGATGCAGCACGCGAAGCTGATGACGGAGTACGCCGCCTATCAGGCCGCGCGCGCCGGCATCGTGTGGAACGGCAACAACGAGCGCATGCATGACGCGGCCATCGTGGCGCTGCTTCCCACCATGGGGCGTACCGACGACATCGTCGAGTTGGGGAAGACGTTCGTCCTCCACCAGCTCTACGACTCTGGCATGCGCATGCTGAACTTCGGCGGCGGCCGCGTGCCCCGGACGGTGAACGGGTCCAACCTGTTCGGCATCATCCGGGTGGACACCATCAGCCCCGCGTACTTCACGCCCATCGATTCGATGTGGAAGCTGCGCAGCGGCTACAACTGGCAGGAGCTGGACTTCGACGGCGCGGACTCCTTTCCGGAGGTGCCCTCGCTGGAGAACCACATCCGCAAGTTCTTCAACCTGCCGGAGCCTGACGACGCGGAGCTGGTGTTCCGCAAGTCCACGCGACTGACCATCCGCCTGCGCTACTGGTACCAGCTGCGCGTCCCGTTCGCGAACTCCATCATCTTCTACTCCTGGTTCGCCTCGAACGCGGGCATGGCGCTGCGAGGCGCCATTGACCGCGGCACCGTGGATCCGCGCGCGAACATGATGAACCGGCGTGGCAACCTCAACCCGTTGCTCGCTGGCGCCCGCGGCATCGAGCACGAGATGGGGTACGACTCCGTCTATCCGCTTGAAATGACCGTGCTCTGGATGCTGGCCAACGGCAGCATCCCGCTCGTCTCTGACCTGGCTGGCAAGCGGTACTTCATGCCGCTGACGGCCACGTACAGCATGCGCATGCAGTCCAACTTCCACCGCAAGTGGATCATGCACCTGAACCCCGACTGGGGTTTGTAAGAGGAAGAGGACTCCCGACCCATGTTCACCCGGACCCTCCGACAGAGCTTCCGCCGCCAGGAAGGCCAGGCCTTGGTGCTGGCCGCCTTGATGGTGTTGATCATGTCCATCGCCGTGTTGACCACGGTCAACATCGGTCACACGGTGCATGAACGCATCCGCCTGCAGAACACGGCGGACTCCGCGTCATACTCCATGGCCGCCATGGAGGCGCGCGCGTTCAACTTCTACGCGTACGCCAACCGCACGCAGGTGTCGCACTACGTGTCGGCGATGATGTGGCAGTCGCTGCTGTCACTCATCTATTCCGCCGAGGCGTTCCTCACGGACATCTACGGCTTCATGCGCACGTTGAATCCCTGCGCGGGCAAGACGAACAACCTCTTCTGGAAGATCGCCTGTCCCATCCTTGAAAATGTCATTCCGTACGTGAGCGCGGTCATCAAGGCCATTGGCCGGATCATGACCGCGTACCGGAACTACTTCCTCAGACCCATCCAGCAGGTCATCACGCGACTGAATCCGGACCGGATCATCGGTGAGTGGATCATCCCCGCGCACCGGGTGATGAACGGCGTGATGTACTTCGCGTCGCAGGCGGTGATGATGTCCGCGTCCACGCACGTGACGCAGACCACGCAGACGGTCATCGACGACAACGACAGCAACATCTCCTCGCTGGCCAGCCAGCTGGCGACGGGGCTCTACAGCCAGTGTCTCTTCAGCCAGGCGCACAGCCCGCACGCGGGTGGCAAACCGCTGGCGCCGAACACGTGGAAGAACCCGTTCGGTGCGCTGGACGTGACGAAGAAGGCCGCCAACGACCCCATCGCCCGCGCCAAGCGCTCCATGGGTGGCATCACGAACGCCACGCGCTACGCCTGTGACGCCAACGGTGGCGCGTGCCCCCAGGGCTTCATCACCAGCCGCCGCATGGGTGACCTGCTGCCGCTGCCGGACATGCTCAGCTTCATGCGGGACTTCTTCAACGGCGGCGTCAACATCCCCGGCATCTTCGAGTTCGGCAAGATTGGCCAGACGCGCATGCTCTCCACGGGCTTCCCCAACGCCAACGCGGTCCGCGCCGGCCGCGGCCCCGGTCAGGAAGGCCGCAACTACATCCGCGACTGGAACGACAACCTGAACCCCTGGGGCATGACGGCTCAGGGCGACAACATCGGTTCAGATGACCCGTACTGGCTCAAGTTCGGCCCGCCGGAGATCGACGTGGGCGTGGGCAAGGCGGACAACCCGGTGTCGTGCACCAAGAAAGACGACTACTGGAAGTGCTTCGGCGACAACCGCAAGGGCAAGGGGGACAACAACACCTCCAAGCTTCCGTACAAGCACATGACGAAGACGAGCATCTGGGCGCTCAACGACACCGACAGCGGTCGTCACCGGGGCGGCATGCACTGGCGCGTCAACTACCCGAGCAACCCGGAGCGCTGGTCCGGCCACATGCGGCCGGGTGGGGCCGAGCGTGACGTGGGGCTGCACCGCTCGCGCATCTGCGTGCTGGAGCTCGCGTTCGTGTGCTGGGCCAAGACGGACGTCTTCGCGGCCAACGTGCGGCCGGTGCAGGACGGTCACCACCGCTGGGGCGGCCTGACGCCGTTCATGCACTTCGAGCCCGGCCAGCTCGGCTCGGTGTGCAACCCCACCGCCAACGCCTCCATGAGCGAAGGGGCCAAGCGCCAGGCGGACTTCAACCAGCCCACCGCCTGGGTGGCGCTGAACAAGGACCCGGAGCAGGTCGTGAACCGGGAGAACAAGGACGGCACCGGCACCAACGCGCCCGCGCTGCTCAACGATGAAGGCAAGGTGAAGTTCGCCTTCACGCCGGACACGGACGGTCTGGAGATGCTGAACAACCGGAAGAAGTTCCTGGGCCTGGTCGAAGGCCTCAACGTCATCTCCCGCGGCCAGTCCTACTACCACCGCCCCGGCAACTGGGCGGAGCAGCCCAACTTCTTCAACCCCTACTGGCGCCCGCGTCTGGCGTCCGTGTTCCAGGGCCGGAACTCACTGCCGAAGATTGGTGAGATGATGGATGCGCTGCCCGGACCGCTTCAGGGCATTGCCCCGAAGATCATTACGCACTGAGGACTGCCATGCGTGCCCGTCTCCAATTGCGCTCGCGCTCAAGAGGTGCCGCCACGGTCGAGTTCGCGCTCTCCGTGCCGCTCCTCGTGATGATTCTGATGTTCAGCATGTACCTCACGGAGTTGGTGAGGGCGAAGCTCAAGCTCCAGGAGGCGGCGCGCTACGCCGTCTGGGAGATGACGAGCTATGCGCTCTCCGACTTCGCGAACGGGCAGCACGACAATGCCTTCGAGGACGCCCGCCAGGAGGCCCACGAGGAGTTCGTCGAGCGGTTCAAGGACATGGACTCGGTGGAGCCCAACGGCACCGGCGGCAACTTCATTGCCCGCTACACGGACGTGACGGCGACCATCACCAACAAGGAGATCACCTTCCTGGAGAGCGGGATGCTCGGCAGCCCGAGCACCAGCGAAGGAGGCGGCCTGGCGGGCGCCATCCTCAGCCCCTTGAACAACGGCATGGGATGGGTTTTGAACCAGTGGGGCTTCAACAACCGCGGCTGGGTCGAATCCGAAGTCGAGATGAACTACGAGAACACCATCCTGCCGACGCGGTACCTCGACAAGAGCGGTGGCAACGGCGGCTTCTTCCAAGAGAACATGATGGGCGGACGCGACCTGGGCAGCCTGCGGCTCAAGTCGAAGTACTCCATGTACGCCAACGGTTGGCACATGCCGGACGGTGGTGACGCCATCATCCGTGGCCGCCGCGCCGGTCAGCACACCGGTGGCTCCCTCAGCCAGCCGCACGGCCTCTACCGCCAGGTGGACCGGATGGTGTTCCTGGGCTTCGCCTCCACGTTGGATAGCCTGGGCATCGGCGCCATCCTGGACGTGGTCGCCTCGGTGCTCCCCAACTTCCTGGGGACCTTCGTGGTGTCCCGGAACTACGGCGTGGGCGACTCTCAGAAGGGCGACTGCACCGGCCTTGCCCAGTATGACGCGAAGGCCAGCAGCGGCCTCCACGTCATGCACAAGCGCGGCCTGGAGCTGACCGACCACGAGCGGCCCAACTGCTTCGACACCGCGCCGTTCCGCGACGAGATGACGTACGCGAACAGCAACTACATCAAGGTCTTCAACGCGCGCGGCGAGTTCTACATGGGGTGCAAGCGGGCCATGGCGGATGACCCGACCGACCCGGATGCCCGCCCGGAGTCCACGCAGAATGACGAGCAAGACCAAAAGATTCCCTGCGAGTAGGGCGGGGGCCGTCCGGACGGCGCTCCTGTGCGTGGTGCTGGCCTCCGTGCCAGCCGCCGCGGAGCAGGAGCTGCCCGTCTATCCGGGCACCATCCACACGCGCATCGGCAATGACCTGGTCATTGGCGGGGAGTACTACCGCCTCGCGTACTTCACGACGCCGGACTCCATGGAGAAGGTGGCGGCCTACTTCGCCCGGAAGTGGCAGGAAGAGGGCTACCCCACCGTGGTGGAGGGGGACATGCAGGACGAGGGCGTGGTGTCGGCGCTGTATACCCGCGAGGGGCTCCAGCGCGGCGTCGTGCTGCGCAAGCACCTGGGCAAGACGGTGGGCTTCACGGCGCTGCGGGACTTGTGGGTGCGCCCGCCCAAGAAGCCGGCGCCTGGCCTGGTGACGCTGGAAGGCGCGCTCTACAGCCAGGACCTGGCCACGCGGGATGACCCGGGTGGCTCGCAGAGCCGCACCACGCTGGTGACCGGAGAGCTGACGAAGGTGCAACAGCAGGTGAACGCGGAGCTGGAGCGCCGCGGCTACGCGCCCGTGCGGCAGTCCGCGCTCAAGATGGGCGGCGGCACGCAGCTGACCATGGAGCACGCCCGCAAGGGTGAGCAGGTGGTGACGACGATGTCTCCCGCGGAGGAGGGCGTCACCGCGGTGGTCCAGATGTGGATTGGCTCGGACCGCCCGGACGCGGTGCCCAACGACGCCGCCGTGCGCCAGAGCCGCGAGGCCTACGAGAAGGACCAGGCCCAGAAGAAGGAAGGCGCGAAGTGAGGACCCTGCTCGTGGTGGCCGCATTGGTGCTGGCGTTGCCGGTCCGCGTGGAGGCGAATCCCGCGCGGGAGCTGGTGCAGCACATGTCCCGCGGCGCCCGTCCGGCCCGGCTGGGCGACTGGGTGACGTACCGCTTCAACGGCGGCGGTGTGCGCGTCTATTACTGGCGCCTGGCGGTGGTGGGGGAGGAGAAGGACAAGGAGGGCCGGGACGCGGTGTGGGTGGAGATGGAGGCCGGAACCCATCCGGCCATGAAGTCGCCGCTCGCGCAGATGCGCATGCTGGTGGCCCGGGAGGGCGACGAGATTCGCTATGACGCCATCTCCCGCCTCTACATCGGCACGGGCTTCGGCAAGCCCCAGGAGTACTCGGACGAGGCGCTCCAGCACGTGCTCAAGCAGGAGGAGGCGGACGCGAAGAAGGCTCAGGCCGCGCCGCCGGAGAAGCAAGCGCCGCTGCCCAATGGCGTGAAGCCCACGACGCGCTCGGGAAAGGAGTCCCGGTTGATGACGCTGGCAGGCACCGTGGCGGCCGTCCCCGTCGAGGTCGTCATGAAGAACACCGTCATCAAGCGGATGTGGCTCAGCCGTGAGATTCCGCTGCTGAACCTGGCCAAGATTGAGATTCCCGGCATCGGTCACGCCATGGAAGTGGCGGAGTACGGAATCGACGCCAAACCCCGCATGCGCATCCCCGCTCCAGACGCACCGAAGATAAAGCTGGAGTACGCGGATGCTATACTCGATGACCTGCCCGGCGACGCGGACGACGGGCACGGACACGACACCTCTGAGGACACGCCGTGAACCACCCGAAGACGCTGCGTTCCCGCGCCCGTAACCGTCGCGGCCAGGCCATGCTGGAGTACTCGCTCCTGAACTGGATTCTCGTCGTCGCGCTCATCGTCGGCGCGTCGGTGAAGGTCCGCTGGACGGAGGACCGGCAGTCCAATGTCATCGACCTGTTCATGGAGGCGTACCAGATTTATTACGACTCCTTCTACTTCGTGCTGAACCTGCCGTTCCCGTGATGGTCGGCAGTGAGGTGGGGCAGCCGTCCCCGCTGGGGCTGCGGCTGGTGCACGCCGTCCTGTTCATCGCCTTCGCCGTGGGCGTGGGCGTGGCGTCCGTGCCCGAGTGGACGCACCTGACGCGGGCCTTGAGTCAGCCCTTCCACGCGGGCTCGGCGCCGCGCTGGCTGGTGCTGGCCGGTTCACTGCTGGCGGTGGTGGGCACGGCGCGCCTGGGCTGGGCGCTGATGCGGGGCCGGTCCGCGCCGCTGTGGGCCTCCGGTGTCATCCTCCTGGGCGTCATGGGCACGCTGGCCGGCGGTCGCCCGGAAGGGCTGGAGCAGTCCCGCTCCGACGTGGCGGCCAACCTGGAGCTGCTCCGCGTGGCCCGGCGCGTCCACCTGCTGATGGTGCACGAGCTCCAGTCACATGGAGAGGCGCCTCAGTCGCAGGACGCGTGGCGCACCGCGCTCCAGCAATCCGGCGCCAGCGAGGTCCGGGTGTACACGCGCGCCTTCCTCCCCGTCTACCCACAGGTCGCGTGGCTGCCCTCCGAGAGCGCGGTGCCGGAGCCGCTCGTCCCGGGGCAGCTCGCGGTGCACGTGACGTCGGATGGCGTGGGCTTCTCGGTGCGGCTGGTGGGGCTTCACCAGGGCCAGCCGGCGCTCCTCAAGGACGACCAGGGGGCGACGCTGGTGCTTCGAGGTCTGTACAACCCGGACCTTCCTCCGCCCGCGCAGCCCGCGTTTCCGCCCACTCCCTGACACCTCGCGCGCTCAGGAAGGTTGCGGGTGCCGTGAGACTCAGCCAGTCTCGCCAGACCTCATGACGCGGCGGCCCCGGCCGGTGGGACGTCCTGGAATGGGGGAAGGAGCGCGCAATGGCGCAGGCGGCATGGAAGTGGATGGTTGTCGCGGCGGCGGTCGGAGCAGGGGTCCTGGCATGCGACGGCGATGACGACGGTGGCGGCGACAATCCGCCACCGCCGCCCACCGGGTTCGACGCGGGCGTGGATGTCTTCCGCCCGGGCCTGGGCGAGGACGAAGGCGCGCCGCAGGGCACGCCGTTCTCCCTCCCTGAAGGCGTCAGCTTCGCCGGCACCCTTCGCGGCGCCGCCGAGGTCACCGGCGAGTGCGAGAACGCCAGCGTGGAGTCACAGGGCTCGGGCGCCACTGTCCGCGTCTGCGTGCCCCTGCGCAACGACACGGGCGCGCCCGTGGAGGTGGTGTTCCCTCCAGGGCTCGTCGTCGTGTCCACCTCCGAGGGCCGCGGCCAGAACGGGCTGCTCATCGAGCGCACCGTCCTCACCGTGCCTCCCACCCCTCCGGGCCCGGGGGGGCGGGACGATGCCGGTACCTCGGACGGCGGGGTGGAGGAGAACGCCTATATCGTTCCCCTCTATATGTACTGCCTGAACGAGGAGCGGGACCCCTCCAACCCCTTCATCACCTACGCGGTCGGCCCCGTCACGTCGGATGACGCGCTGCAGGAGCTGCTGGGGCTCCTCCAGGGGAAGCGCATTGACAGCGCCGACGACGTGGGCGTGGTGCAGTACGCCATCTACAGCATCACCGAGGGCCGCGGCCTGACGACACCGGACCGCGACGCCATCGACGACCTCTGACGCGGTACGACGTCACGTCCCGGATTGCGCGCGATACGGAGCTGTCGCGAGAGGTGGTTTTGACACCCGGTGTATCGCACGGCTAACATCACGCGCCATCCGCTGATTGCACTACACTGTATTCCAACACCCGCTCTGGACTCCACTTCGGACTCCACCGTCGCCGCCGAACGGCTCCCCCCCGTTCTGGAGGTTTTTGAACCATGCTGAAGGGCAAGACTCCGCTCGTCGTCGCGCTTGTGCTGGGCCTGCTGGCCGGCGTCATCGCGTATTCCGCCATCAAGAAGAAGGAGGCGGATGTCCGCCGCGGATGGAACCTGGTCCCAGTCGTCGTGGCGGCCCAGGACGTCCCTGAAGGTACGGTCATCACCTTTGAGATGATCTCCCAGCGCTCGGTTCCCGAGCAGTTCGTGACGTCGTCCGTGGTGCGCCCGGACTCCGCTTCCTACATCGTGAACCAGAAGGTGCTGGTGGCGCTGCAGGCGGGTGATCCGCTGCTGTGGAGTCAGTTCGAGACGACCAAGGCCGCCGAGCGGCTGTCGTCGAAGGTGCAGAAGAAGGCGCGCGCCCTCACCATCGAGGCGAAGCACACCACGTCGGTGGGCGGCTGGATTCGCCCCAATGACCACGTGGACGTGATTGGCACCTTCCGCGATCCGCAGACGGACGAAAACGTCGCCGTGACGCTGCTGCAGAACGTCATCGTCGTCGCCACGGGCAAGATCACCGGTACGACGAACGTGAACCTCATCCCGGAGAACCAGCGCGAGTACAACAACATCTCGCTGATGGTGCTGCCGGAAGAGGCGGAAATCATGGTGCTCGCGGTGGAGCTCGGCCAGCTGACGCTCAGCCTCCGCAACGAGGACGACGTGGACCTCATCGAGGAGCGTGGCCGCGCCACCATCAGCACGCTGCTGTCGGGTGAGCGCACCCGCGTGCTGGAGCAGAAGCGCCGCGAAATCATCCAGATCATCAAGGGCGGTGCCGAGCGGGCCGCGGGCGCTGGCGCGCCGTGATGGCGTGCGTCGTCCACCCTCGCTCTTAGGGAAGCGCGCACATGCTTGCTGGAATCGTCCTCCTCCTCGTCACCGGCTCGGTCTTCTTCTTCAGCCTGGTGATCTTCAGCGTCCTGTCGAAGGCGTATGAGCAGTACCAGGAACGCTACGTCGCCAAGTCGATGAACGACTTGAGCGACATGTTCCTCTTCATCGATCCACGCCAGATGTTGATCCTCAACATCGCGTGCATGTGCTTGTTGGGGATTCTGACGTACATCATCTTCAACCCCATCATGGCGGTGGTGGCCACGGTGTTCGGCTTCTTCCTGCCGATGCTGATGGTCAAGCACTACCGGAAGCGGCGCATCAAGAAGTTCAACGTGCAGCTGGTGGACGCACTGCAGGCCATGGCCAACGCCTTCAAGGCCGGCCTCACGTTCCCCCAGGCCATCGAGCACGTGGCGCGCGAGGCGATGCCGCCGCTGTCGCAGGAGTTCGGGCTCTTCGTGAAGGAAGTGAAGCTGGGTGTTCCGCTGGAGGAGGCGCTCATCAACATGGGCCGCCGCGTGGGCAGTGACGACCTGGAGCTGGTCGTCGTGTCCACGAACATCGCCCGTCAGCTCGGCGGCAACATGGCCGAGATGTTCGAGACGATCTCCACGGTCATCCGCGAGCGCTTCCGTCTGGAAGGCAAGATCGACGCGCTCACCTCGCAGGGCAAGCTGCAGGGGTGGATCGTCGCGGCGATGCCCGGTGTGCTCGGCATGGTGCTCAACTACATGCGGCCCGACCTGATGGAGCCGATGATGGACCACATCTTCGGTTGGATCCTCGTGATCATCATCGCCATCATGGAAGTGATGGGCATCCTCATCATCCGGCGCATCGTCAACATCGATATTTGAGAGGTGCACCGTGGACGATGTCCTGACGCCAATGTTGATCGGCAGCTCGGCGCTCCTCTTCGCGGGCGCCGTGGGCTTCCTGGGCCTGGGGCTGTACCAGACGCTGCTGGAGCGCTTCCTGTCGGAGGTCCGTGACGAGTCCACGGGCGGCATGAAGGGCTTCGGCTCGGTGGCCATCCGCCGCCTGGGCGCGATGAACCGCCGCTTCATGTGGCCCGGCTACGAGGCCAAGGCGCGCCGCAACCTCATCAAGGCGGGCGAGCCGCAGGCGTACAAGCCCGAGGACATCATGGCGCTGCAGGAAGTCAGCGCGGTGGTGGGCCTCATCATGGGCCTCATCCTGCTCAACGGCTTCGGCGTGAGCATGGTGTGGGCGCCGCTGTTCCTGCTCTTCGGCATGTACTACCCGCTGATGTGGCTGAACGACCAGGTGAAGAAGCGCCACCTGCTCATCAGCCGCGCGCTGCCCTACAGCCTGGACCTGCTGACGCTGTCAGTGGAAGCCGGCCTGGACTTCACCGCGGCGCTGGCCAAGGTGGTGGAGAAGGGCAAGCCGGGGCCGCTGCGCGAGGAGCTGCAGCTGGTGCTCAAGCAGCTGAAGATGGGCAAGACGCGTGAAGAGGGCCTCAAGAGCATGATTCTTCGCGTGGACCTGCCGCCGCTGACCACCTTCGTCACCGCGCTCATCCAGGCGGACAAGATGGGGACCAGCCTGGGCAAGGTGCTGCGCATCCAGTCCACGCAGATGCGCATCGACCGTACCCAGCGCGCGGAGAAGCTGGCCGGCGAGGCGCCGGTGAAGATGCTCTTCCCGCTCATCGCGTGCATCTTCCCCACGGTGTTCATGGTGCTGTTCGGGCCCATCGTGTTCCAGTTCATGTTCGGAAACGTCGCGGGGTAGCGCCCCGTGCCCATCCTCCTGACCATCACCCAGGGGCTCCAGCAGGGACGGGAGCTCACCTTCGAGGCGGCCGAGGTCAACATCGGCCGCACCTCGGAGAACGACCTGGTGCTGCACGACCACGGCGTGTCGCGCAGGCACGCGCGCATCGTGCTCCGCGGCGACAAGTACTTCGTCGCGGACATGGGCAGCTCGAATGGCACCGTGCTCAACGGGGGGCTGCTGTCGGGAGAGCAGCAGCTGCGGGATGGGGACAAGATTGGCGTGGGCCCCGTCGAGTTCACCTTCGTCTGGGTGCCGCCGGAAGGGGACGAGGACGCCACGCGGCCCATCCGCCGGGGCGACCCGCTCCCCGTGGTCGACCCGGACGCCACCCGTCCCATCCGCCTCAACGACCCGATTCCCGCCCAGAGCGGCATCGTGCTGCCGGAAGGCTATCCCACCGCGCAGCAGCCCGCGGTGGTGCCGGTGCGTCCGGGCACCGCCGCCGTGGCGAAGGCCGAGTCCGGCGCGGGGCAGACGGCGGCGGAGCGCGCGCGCCGTCGCCGGGAGCTCGAGGGTACTCCGGCGGGCAGGCTGCTCCTGTGGTGGGGACAGCTGTCGATGCCGGCGCGGCTGGGCGTGGGCGCGGCCGGAGGCAGCCTGGTGCTGGCGCTGGTGGGCGTGCTGGCCGTCTTCTTCATGCCCAGGAGCGAAGGCCGGGCGTCCGGCGTGGAGCCGGAGGACCTGGGCTTCGAGGTGATTTCAGACTCGTTCGGGGTGGGCGAGGGCGTGACGTGGGAGAACCCGGACCACAAGTCGTTCGCCTTCCAGTTCGTCACCCCGACGCGGGCGGTGGCGGTGGTCCACTACATGGCCAGTGGCATCTCCAAGGAGGAGGTGTCGCTGGTCGTCAACGGCGTGGACGTGGGCTGGGTGCCGCCGGACGTGAATGCGGTGACGGAGCGCGGGCTGGAGCAGATTCTCCCGCCTTCGGCGCTGAAGCGGGGCGAGCTCAACTCCGTCGTCTTCGACAATGTCCGCAACCCGCCGGGGCGGGACACCTGGCGCGTGTGGAACCTGCGCCTGGAAATCATCCCGGTGCCGGAGCTGCCGCAAGACGAGCTGCTGGCCAAGGCGCGTCAGTACGTCGCCGCGGGCGCCCGCTTCTATGCATCGCGCGACGTCGGCGCGGAGAACCTCTTCAAGGCGTGGCAGCAGTACCGCTTCGCCTGGGTGACGCTGGAGGCGCTGGACACCAAGCCGGACATCTATCAGGACGTGCGTTTCCAGCTCGGCCAGGTAGCAACCGAGCTGGACCACAAGTGCAGCCAGCTGATGCTCGATTTCCAACGCAGCGTACAATACCGGAATGCGCGGACGGCTCGGGCCGCGTTGCAGGAAATGGGTCGACGCTTCCCTACGGCCGAGCATCGCTGCCACAATCTAGGTTTGCAGTTGGCTTACGAGCACGAGCTGTAGGCGCGTGCTCACTTCGACAGGAAGTCGGTGATTCGCATGTCCAACGGTTCCCCTCCGGCACGCCGCCGGCCCCCCTCTGGGGCGCCCTCGGGTGGGACCGGGTCCCGTCCCGCCGTGCGCAGGACGTCCGCCCGGCCCGCGCCCGCCCCCGTCTCCGCCGCGGCCCGGCTCATTTGCATCGCTGGTCCCAAGGATGGTGAGGAGTTTGCCCTGTCCGAGGAGGAGTACGTCATCGGTCGAGCGACCGATAACGCCATCTGCATCCCGGACACCTCCGTGTCCCGCAAGCACGTCATGGTGCGGAAGTCGGGAGCGGGTTGGGCGGTCAGCGACCTGGGCTCCGGCAACGGGACGCTCGTCAACGGCGACGTCGTCAGCGACGAGACGCCGCTGGCCAACGGTGATGTCATCACGTTGGGCGACACGGAGCTGCGCTTCGAGGACGTGGCCAACTCCACGTTGATGGTCGGCGCGCCGGCCCCCGGTCCGCGGCCCCGTCCGGCGGCCTCTGGCAGCCGCGGCGCGGTGCCGCCCCGTCCGGGGCCTCGCGTTGAAGGTGGCCGCGTGCGCAGCTCGCGCGCGACGGCGGCCTCGGCGCCCACCCCCGAGGAGCTGAAGAAGAAGAAGCTCATCAAGCTGGGCGCCGTGGGCGCGGTGCTGGTGCTGTTCGCGGGCCTGGGCGTGGTGCGGATGAACGTCCAGAAGCAGCAGGCGGTCGCCGCGGAGGAGGCCCGTCAGGGCAAGAACCACCGGGAGCGGCTGGGCAGCCTGTTCCAGGACGCCAAGAACCTGGTGCGCGAGGGCAAGTGGGTCGAGGCGAAGGCGAAGCTGGAGGAGCTCCAGACCGAGGCCCCGGAATACCCGGGCGTGGCGGACTACCTCGGGCACGCCGCGCGCGAGATTCCCGTCCAGGAGAAGCTGACGGCGGCCAAGGAGGCCTTGTCGAAGAAGGAGCTGGGCAAGGCCGGCACGTTGCTGGCCGGCGCCGGAGAGAGCCAGTTCCTCTACGAGCAGGTGAACGAGACGAAGCGCGCGCTGTCGGAGTCCGCGGACATGCGCACGCGCGAGGCGCGCAAGCTGCTGGATGAGAATCAGCTCGACATGGCCAAGGCCATCACCGACGACATCCTGGTGGCCTTCCCTGAGCACCGCGACGCCAAGCTCATCAACGAGCAGGCGGCGCAGGCCATCATCGTCCGAGACACGCCCAAGCCCGTCATCCAGGGACCGGCCCCCAAGCCGTGGGAGCCCGCCGTCGACCGCTTCCGCGACGGCGACATGTCCGGCGCCGTGGCCATCCTCAATGCGTGCATGGCGCGCAACGCGCAGTGCAAGAAGCTGCTCGGGCAGATGACGGAGTTCGGCAACCTGTACAAGCGGCTGGAGGACCTGGACGCCCGGGGCCTGTCGAAGCTGATGTCGCTGGACAAGGGCATCACCGGCGGCCGTCCCAGCAAGATGGCGCGCAACGCGGGTACGCGGGCGGCCACCATCTTCTACAAGGGCGCCACCGCGGCGAAGGCGGCGGGGCAGTGGAGCCGCGCCATGGACTACTCGCGCAAGGCGCTGCAGGCGGACCCCGGACACGCGGGCGCCACCAACATCATCAGTGAGCTGAGGGCGAAGGCGAAGGACGTCTACCTCCATGCCTACTCCCTGAAGGACGGGAGCCCCGATGAGGCCCTGCCCAAGTTCAAGGACGTGGTGGCGATGACGCCGCCCGACGACGAGTACCACGAGAAGGCGAAGACCTGGGTCGAGAAGCTGTCGCGATGACCCGGCGCAAGGTGGGAGGCGGCACGCCGCCGCCAGTGGGCCAGCAGGGTGACCTGTTCGGCAGTGGCGCCTCCACCCCTCGTGCGGCTGGCGCGGCGCGGAAGGCCGCGGCGACGCCGAAGCCTCCACCGCCTCCGGTGGACGCGGACGGCACCTCGCTGCTGGGGCCCATGGAAGGCGCGCCGCCTCCGCCGCCCAAGCCCGAGCGCGTGGTGCTGTCGGTGGGCGAGCTGACCCGCCAGCTCAAGCAGACGCTGGAGTCGCGCTTCGCCCGCGTCATCGTGCGCGGCGAGGTGACGGGCTTCCGTGGGCCCAACGCGCGGGGGCACTGGTACTTCTCGCTGAAGGACTCGGGCGCGGCCATTGACGCGAAGGTGTGGGCCTCCATGGCGGCCCGCCTGCGCTTCGCGCTGCGCGACGGCATGGAGGTGATTGCCGAAGGCAGCGTGGACCTGTACGAGCCGCAGGGCCGCTACAGCCTCATCGTCCAGCGGCTGGAGCCGGTGGGTGAGGGCGCGCTGGCGCTGGCCTTCGAGCAGCTCAAGGAGCGGCTGGCCCAGGAGGGGCTCATTGGTCCCGGGCGCGTGCGGCCCCCCAGGCCGTTGCCCTACCTGCCTCGGCGGATTGGCGTGGTGACGAGCCGCACCGGCGCGGCGCTGCAGGACTTCCTGCGCGTGCTGCATTCGCGCAACCCCCGGCAGAGCGTCCTGGTGGCGGACGCGCGTGTGCAGGGCGAAGGCTCCGCCGTGGAGGTGGCTCGCGCCATCGAGCGGCTGGCGCGCACGGACGTGGACGTCATCGTGGTGACGCGCGGTGGTGGCTCGGTGGAGGACCTCTGGACCTTCAACGAGGAGCGGGTGGCCCGCGCCATCTTCGCCTCGCCGGTGCCAGTGGTGTCCGCCATTGGTCACGAAATCGACTTCACCATTTCCGACTTCGTGGCGGACCTGCGCGCGCCCACGCCCAGCGCCGCGGCGGAGCGCCTGGCGCCGGTGCTGGCCGACCTGGAGCTGACGCTCGCCACGCAGGCGGGCCGTCTGCGGCGCGCCATGGAGCGCCGGGTGCTGGAGCTGCGCGAGGAGCAGGGCCAGCTCGCGTCGCGGCTGGAGGACCCCCGGCGGGCCATCAACCACCAGCGGCTGCACCTGTCCGAGCAGGTGGAGTCGATGATGCGCGTGCTGCGGCCGGCCGTGCGCGGGCACCGTGAGGCGCTGCGGTCGCTGACCGAAAGGCTGCAGCGGGCGCGTCCCCAGGCGCGCCTGGGTGAGCAGCGGGCGCACCTCCTGAAGCTCGCCATGCGGCTGTCGGAGGCGGTGCGGGCAGGTGTGGCGACGCGGCACGGCGCGCTGGCGACGGCACGGCTCGGGCTCGAGCGGGCGTCACCCGTGGCCCAGGTGTCTCGCGAGCGTGCCCGGCTGGCCGCGCACCGGGCGCGGCTGCTGGCGCTCCAGCAGGCGACCCTGGCGGATGCCCAGAAGCGTTTCCAGCGTCTGGAGGGACGTCTGGACGCCATGAGTCCGTTGAAGGTGATGTCGCGCGGCTATTCGGTGGTGTTCCGACAGCGCGATGGCGCGGTGGTCCGCACGGGCGCGGATGTCCAGGTGGGAGAGCGCCTGGGGCTGAAGCTCGCGTCGAACGGGGCGAAGTCGCTCGGGGGATGTGAAGAAATCGAAGCCACCGTCACGGCGGTGAAAGGGCCGGTGGACTGCTGACGGGCCACCCTCTAGAGTCCCGCGCCCCACGTGGGGAGGTGGATGGAAGTGGCGAAGTCGGACAAGGCGCCCAAGGCGGACAAGGTGGCGGAGGCCGAGGTCCCCGAGCAGTACGGGGATGTGGTCTCCCGGCTCGAGGAGACGGTGGGCCGACTGGAGAGCGGCAGTCTCTCCCTGGAGGACTCGCTCAAGGCCTTCGAGGAAGGCATCCGGCTGGTGCGCCGGGGTGAGAAGCTGCTCACCGAGGCGGAGCAGCGCATCGAGCAGCTCCTGCTGGATGAGGACGGAAACGACGTGGTGGCGCCCCTGTCGGTCGCCGCGCGTCCGGCGGCGCCCGCGGCCCCTCGGGCCCCCGCTCCCCGTCCGCCTCCGGAGGATGACGTCCCGTTCTAGGTGCTCGGGCGCGTCCACTCCGGCATGTCGAAGCCGAAAATCACCATTGTCGATGATGACCGCGACACGCGGGAGCTGCTGGCGGCGGCCCTGGAGGACGAGGGCTTTGCCGTCACCATGGCGGCCAACGGCCTGCGGCTCATCGCGTCGTTCCAACTGCACCGGCCGCACGCCATCCTCCTGGACGTGAACATGTCCTGGATTGACGGCTTCGAGCTGTGCCGGGCGGTGAAGAAGAACGAGCAGTTCCGGGACATCCCCGTCATCTTCATCAGTGGCCGTGGGGAGCCCGAGGACAAGCGGCACGGCATGGAAGTGGGCGCCGCGGACTACTTCGTCAAGCCGCTGGACATGGACAAGCTCGTCAGCCGCATCCGCGAGCTCGTGCCCGCGCAGATTCCATAAGAGGAGCACGGACGCTCGTGGCAACGTTTCAACTGAACTCCTTCCTGGCCACCCAGCAGGCGCGCGTCGAGGCCCTGCTGAGCGAGCGCGTGGAGCGGCTGGGGCCCGCCGGGGCGCCGCCGAAGCTCGTGGAGGCCATGCGCTACTCCCTGCTGGCCGGCGGCAAGCGCCTGCGCCCGGTGCTCTGCCTGTCCTTCGCGGACCTCGTGGCGCGCGAAAGCACCGTGTCGGCGGTGGCGGGCGACGCGGCGTGCGCGCTGGAGTACGTGCACACGTATTCGCTGGTGCATGACGACCTGCCGGCGATGGACAACGACGACTATCGCCGGGGCCGGCTCACCAACCACAAGGTGTACGGCGAGTCCCTGGCCATCCTGTCGGGGGACGCGCTGTTGACGGAGGCCTTCACCCTGGTGGCCAGCGGACCCGAGCGCATGCGCGCCGCGCTGTGCCGGGAGCTGGCGGTGGCCTCGGGCGCGGCGGGCATGGTGGGCGGGCAGGTGCTGGACACCGCCGAGGACCGGCCGTCCGCGCTGGACTACCTCATCCGGATGCACCGCATGAAGACGGGCGCCCTCATCCGGGCCGCGTGTCGCATGGGCGTGCTGGCCAGCGGTGGTGACGCGGACGCGCTGGCGCGCGCCGACACCTACGGTGACGCGGTGGGGTTGGCCTTCCAGATTGCCGATGACGTGCTGGACGTGACGGCCACGGCGGCGGAGCTGGGCAAGCCCGCGGGCGCGGACGCCGCGGCCGGGCGCTTCACCTTCCCGGCGGTGGTGGGCCTGGAGGCGTCGCGGAAGCTGGCGGACCAGAAGGTGGCCGAGGCCATCGCGGCCGTGCGCCCCCTGGAGGGTGAGGACGGGCCGCTGGCGGCGCTTGCGCGCTACACGGTGGAGCGGAAGTCCTGATGTCGGAGTGGCTGTCACGCATCGGCTCGCCCTCGGACGTCCGCGCACTTCCCGAGGAGGCGCTCCCGGGCCTGTGCCAGGAGCTGCGCGAGGACATCATCTCCATCTGCGGCAGTGTGGGGGGCCACCTGGGGGCCTCCCTGGGCGCGGTGGAGCTCATCGTCGCGTTGCACCGCGTGTTCCATTCGCCCCAAGACGCGCTGCTGTTCGACGTGGGGCACCAGGCCTACGCGCACAAGCTCCTCACGGGGCGTCGTGAGCGCATGCACACGCTGCGGCACGCGGACGGCATCGCGCCGTTCCTGGACCCGCGCGAGAGTCCTCACGACGCGCTGCTGGCGGGGCACTCGTGCACGGCGGTGTCCGCGGCGCTGGGCGTGTTGGAGGGCCGGCGGCAGCAGGGGCGCCGGGGCCACGTGGTGGCGGTGCTGGGCGACGGCGGCCTCACGGGGGGCCTCACGTTCGAGGGACTCAACAACGCGGGAGGCAGCCACCTGCCGTTGGTCGTCGTCCTCAACGACAACCAGATGTCCATCAGCGCCAACGTGGGGGCCATCCCCGCGCTGCTGCGCACCCGCGAGGCGCGCGACTTCTTTGAAGGCCTGGGCTTCACCTACCTGGGCCCGGTGGATGGGCATGACCTGCCCGCGCTGATTCGCGCGCTGCGCGAGGCCCGTGCCTCGTCGCGGCCCGTGGTGGTGCATGCGCTGACGCTGAAGGGGAAGGGCTTCCCGCCGGCGGAGGCCGACACGCAGACGCGCGGGCATGCCATGGGGCCGTATGAGTGGCGCGACGGCAAGCTGGTGCGCTCGCGCGGCGGCCAGCGGACCTTCAGCGAGGCCTTCGCGGCGGTGCTGGAGGCCGCCATGGCCCGGGACGCACGCGTGGTGGCGGTGACGCCCGCGATGCTGGAGGGCTCGGCGCTCAACGCGCTCAAGGCGCGCTTCCCGGACCGCGTGCACGACGTGGGCATCGCGGAGCAGCACGCCGTCACCTTCAGCGCGGGGCTGGCCGCGGCCGGCGCGCGGCCGGTGTGCTGCATCTATTCGACGTTCCTCCAGCGCGCGTACGACCAGGTCATCCACGACGTGTGCCTGCCAGGCCTGCCCGTCGTCTTCGCCGTGGACCGCGCGGGGCTGGTGGGCGCGGACGGGGCGACGCACCAGGGCACCTACGACGTGGCGTCCTTGCGCCCGCTGCCGGACCTGCACCTGTGGTCGCCCATGGTGGGGGAGGACCTGGCGCCGATGCTGGACACCGCCCTGGCGGCGCCGCGCGCCTCCGTCATCCGCTTCCCACGTGGCACGCTGCCGCCCCTGCCGGAAGGATTGGGCGCGGAGGCGGTGCCGCTGCGGGGGGCTCGCTGGCTGCTTCGCGCGGAGCAGCCCCGGCTGACGCTGGTGACGTTGGGCCCCCTGGGCATCGCCGCGCTGGAGGCCGCGCGGGGCGAGCCCGGCTGGAGCGTGCTGGACGCGCGCTGCGCTTCGCCTCTGGATGAAACCGCCTTGCTGGAGGCCGGCCGGTCCGGTCATGTCGTGGTGGCCGAGGAGGGCACCACGCGCGGTGGGCTGGGCAGCGCGGTGCTGGAGCTCTTCGCGGCGCACGGGCTGATGGCCCGCGTCCGGCTGATGGGCATGCCCGATGCGTTCGTTCCCCATGGGGACGCGCGGGTTCAGCGCGCGGACCTGGGGCTGGACGCGGCGGGCCTGCGGCGCGCGGGCCAGGCGCTTCTGGAAGGGGGCGGACGGTGAAGCCTCGCAAGGAGCGGGTGGACGTGCTGGTGGTGGAGCGCGGGCTGGCCGAGTCGCGCACCAAGGCCCAGGCGCTCATCCTGGCCGGGCAGGTCGTGGTGGACGACCAGCGCGTGGACAAGCCCGGGACGCTGATTCCGCAGGAGGCGGAGCTGCGCCTCAAGGGCGCGGTGCTGCCCTATGTGTCGCGGGGCGGCTTGAAGCTGAAGGGCGCCATCGACCGCTTCGGGCTGGACGTTCGGGGCAAGGTGGCCGCGGACATCGGTGCCAGCACCGGCGGCTTCACGGACTGCCTGCTCCAGCACGGCGCCACGCGCGTCCATGCGATTGACGTGGGCTATGGGCAGCTCCACGAGAAGCTGCGCACGGACCCGCGGGTGCGCTCGCGCGAGCGCGTCAACGCGCGCTACCTCACGGACGAGGACCTGCCGGAGAAGGTCGGCGTGGTCGTCATCGACGTGAGCTTCATCTCCCTCACGCAGGTGCTGCCGTCGGTGCTGACGTACCTGGAGCCGGGCGGTCTGTTGGTGGCGCTGGTGAAGCCCCAGTTCGAAGTGGGGCCGGACCGGGTGGGGAAGGGCGGCGTGGTGCGGGATGTCGCCGCCCGGCAGGGCGCCATCGACACCGTGACGGCGTTCGTCCGCGAGCAGGGCCTGGAGGTGCTCGGGTTGATGGACTCCACGGTGCCCGGGCCCGCTGGCAACGTGGAGGCGCTCCTCGTCGCCAGCAGGCCCTGAGTCCGCGCGCTACGGCCTGTAGCGGCGGTAGTCGGACAGGGGCAGCGTCTGCACCACGTCGAAGCCGGTGCGGATCCACAGCCGGCCTTCCGGGTCGATCGCGCCGCCCAGGCTGCCGACCACCTGGTGACGGAACAGCTCGCGGGCCTCGCCGCCGGACGTCTGGTCCACGGCGACGATTTCGTTGGGCAGCGTCGGCGCGCCATCCAGTCCGCGGGCCGGCGCGTTGAGCAGGAAGAGTTCCGGCGAGTTCGGCCGGCGCAGCACCTGGAGCACGTTCAGCGCGCCGTTCGCGTCGATGGAGCGGTTGTCCCGGTTGCGAATCTGCCCCGACGCGTCGAGGAACCACACGCGCTGCTGGCCCACCGCGACGAGGCGCGAGGCGCCTGGGTGGTAGAGGATGTGCGCCAGCGGCACCGGGAGCGCGGGGCTGGTCCACTGGAGCCGAGCGCCCTCGCACTCGTCCTGGTTCGCGGCGCACGCGATGACCTGCGACTGCTCCGAGCCGAGCTGGAGGCCCAGGAAGAGCGTATTGCCGGTGTCATTGAAGGCGCCCAGGGGGAGGCGCTCGTTGCGCGCGAAGGTCCGCAGCTTGTACGCGACCCGGGCCGTGCCACCCGCGCCCTGCTCGCCCGTCTCGCCCGCGTACAGCTCGGTGACGGTGACGTCCGTGCGCGAAGCATCCGGGCCCGTGCCCAGGGACGCGATGAGAATCATCCCGTCCGCGCGAACCAGGGGCGGGGCGATGACGCTCTCCAGCGTCGTGGGGGCGTAGAGCCACTTGACCTCGGCCACGCTCTCCGACGTGCCGTTGGGGTTGTGGGACAGGCGGCGCACCTCGTCGATGCGGTTGACGATGATGGCGTCACCGCCCGGCAGCACGGTGAGCTGCGTGGGACCGATGTCCGTCGTCGTGCGCGCGGTGATGCGCAGGTCGGCGTCCACGGCGAAGGCGCCCACGTTCGGGGTCCACACCCAGCGCTTGCCGCTGATGGGGTTGCGCTCGGTGATGACCGTCTCGGGGGTGCAGGCGATGGGCATCCCGACGGTGCCCGTCACGTTGCCGCTGAGGTCCACGCGGTACAGCGTGGAAATCTCCGTCGGCGGGACGCCGCAGCCCACGAACGTGGGGTTCGCGCTGGTGCCGTCGATGACGAAGTGGTCGGTGACGACCTGGCCGGCGTTCTGCGGCTCCACGATACGCCGCTGCACCGGGAAGTAGGAGACAGGCGCGGGCTGCGAGCGATTCGTGCGCCCGTCCGAGCACGTGGCCACCGCGTTCAACGACAGGTTCGCGGCCAGGCCCGCGGTGACGTAGGGGATGTCGTTGCGCTCCAGCGTCAGCGTCATCGTACCGCCGCTGTGCGGGAAGGTCCGGAGCAGGGTCTCCCGGTCATTGACGTTGAGCGTCGAGCCGCCCTCGCAGCCAGACACCGTGACGATGACCTGGAGCTTGTCGTCGGAGATGATGCCCGCGGGCACCGTCAGGGCGACCTGAGGGGGATCCGGCGTGGGAGGGGGCGGTTCACTGCCGCCACAGGCGGCGGCCAGGCTGCCGGCGACGATGAGGGCGGAGCGCCGCGCGCGCCGCGTCAGGGAGGGGTGGGCC